>NZ_CP025999.1:0-179980 GCF_003086695.1 Stenotrophomonas sp. SAU14A_NAIMI4_8 | reverse complement strand
TTCTTGATATCCAGGTGCAGCAGTCCTCCGGGCTGATCGTATTCGTATCGGATGACCGCTTTGGGCGGATCCAGCCGGCACAGCCGGTTGAGGCCGTGAACACGCATCAACCGGGAAATGGTGCTGTGGCCGATCCCCAAGGCCTTGGAAATGGTCAGGTAGGTGTGCCGTTTACGGCGGCGCTCCTTGATCTGCTCGACGACCGACGCAGGCGTGGCATGCGGCGTCTGGTGCGGGCGAGAGCTGCGGTTTTCCAGCCCCGACGCCCCGAACTCCCGGAATCGGGCCAGCCACTTGTAGGCCGTACGCACACTTACGCCACACGCTTGTGCTGCCTCCTCCGGCCGCAGGCCCTCGTGGAGGATGCGACGGACAAGAAGTTCTCGACTAAACGGCGTTAAACGGGCATTTTTATGGTTGTTCATCCGGGCTCTTTGGGATCTGGAGAGGTGTGGTAACCACCATTTTCCAGAGATGTCCCGGATGAACAACGTACAGAGAGATCACAGTTAGTCGACTGCAACAGCCGTGCTTGGCCGGGCGGGTTGGGTTCGCGGGGGACGCCGTGAATCCTTCCATGGAGGCTTAGCCGCGCCATCCATGGCGCGGATACCCCCGCGAACCCAACCCGCCCGACCCTCTGACAGTTTCCGTGCGCGGTCAGCCACGGAGAAGAAAAAGAAGAGCAAGAGCAGAAGCGGGTCGCTTCGCTCGCATCCACGCATGGCGTGGATCTACCGTGTCGACCAAGGTCGACACCTATCAGAGCAGATCAGATCCCGTGTCGTTCCGGCAGATCGCAGGAAACTGTCGGAGGCGGGGTGGGTCCGGTTGCGGGGGTGTCCGCGGCATGGATGCCGCGGCCAAGGCTACAGGGACGTACTTGCGCCGTCCCCCGCAACCGGACCCACCCCGCCATCCCACGGAATGCTCGCTTTTGCTCTTGCTTCGGCTTTGGCTCGTGGCGGGTGCAGGGCTGCAAGCCCTGCCGCACAACCTCACCCCAGTACCCACATCCATGCCGGCAGGGTGACCAGCGACAGCACGATGCCGTAGCCCACCAGCGCGGCCGCCAACCGCGGCGCCAGGCGGTGCGAGATCGCCAGCGCGGCGGCGGTGATCATGGTCGGCATGGCCGATTCCAACACATTGGCCTGCAGCATCAGGCCCTGCATGCCCAACAGCCACGACAACGGCAGGGCCAGCGCCGGCAGCACCAGCAGCTTCAGCAGCAGGCCCACGGCCAGCGGCTTCAGCTCTTCGCGGCGCAGGCGCAACTGGATCGACAGGCCCACCGCCAGCATCACCAGCGGCAGCATCGCATCGGCCAGTTGCTTCAGCGCGGTGCCGATCCAGGCCGGCGGCTGCGCTGGCATCAGCAGCAGGGCGAAAACCAGTGCCCACAGCGGCGGAAAACGCGCGATCCGCCCCAGTACCTGGCGCGCGGTGGGCGGCCGGTCGCCACTGTAGCGGGCCAACACCAGCAGACCGAACGTCGACAGCAGCAGGAACGTACCGAACTGGTCGTACACCACCGCGTACGGCAGCGCCGCGTCACCCAGCAGCGCGCGCACCATCGGGTAGCCGATGAAGCTGGAGTTGGCCAGCGCCACGCAGATCAGCAGCACGGCGTGCACATCGCGGGCGAAACCGAACACCCGCGTGGCCAGGCTGACCAGCGCCCAGGTGGCCAGCATCAGCAACCAGGGCGTGGCCATCAGGCCCAGCAGGCTGGCATCCAGGTGCAGGCGCGGCACGTAGGTCAGCACCGCAGCCGGCAGGCAGACGTACAGCACCACCTTGTTCAGCGTTTCCGGCGCGGTTTCCGGCAATGCGCGCAGACGCGCGAACAGCATGCCCAACCCCAGCATGGCCAGGATCAGTGCGAACGCATCAAACGCCATCAGCGGGGTTCAGCCGTTTCAGGGCCAGGCCGGCGGTGCGGCGGCCCAGGCCTGCTGCACTTCGGCCAGGCTGGCCCGTTCGTCGTCGCGCCAGCCCGGCAGCAGTTCGGCGTAGCGGCTGCTGTCGCTCCACTGCGTGGGCTCGGTGCGCACGGCAGCGGCATACCACTTCACCGCTTCCTGCTGCTGGCCGGCGCGCCACAGCGCCAGCGCAAAGGTGGGCGGCACCCAGCTGGGGTTGGTGTACTGGCTGCTGGTGGCCGACAGCCACTGTTCCAGCGCGCCCAACGGCTGGCCCTGGCGCATCAGGTCCCAACCGTAGTTCCAGCGTACGCCCCGGCCTGCGGCGCTCTGCGGCGTGGTGTCGGCCAGCGCGTCGCGATAGAGCTTCTCGCCCAGCTCGGTGCGGCCCATGCCGATCGCCACCGATGCCAGCTGTATGTTGGCTTCCAGTACCTTGCGGCCGCGCTCGCGCTGCTTCATCAGCTGGGCCACCAGTTCGTCACCTTCACCCTGGGCTACCACCATCGGTGCAGCCGCGGCATCGGTGTCGAAATAGAACTCCTGCGGCGCTGGCAGCGCCGGCGCGGCCCATGCATTGGCCACGCCCAAGGCCAGCACGGCGCTGGCCAGCCACTTCAATGAAACGGACATCAAACTTCCCCCTGGTTGAAACAACAACCCCCCACACCCCGATCCTAACCCCAGCACGGCCGCCGATGCGAGTGCCGGGCCACCACGCCCCCACTGTTACAATCCGCGCCTTTCCCGCCCTGCCCCGCGCAGGGCTGGTGCCAGCCGATCCTCACCGGGCCAGCCATGACCAGTACCGCGCAACTCACTTCGCCCTCTTCCGCCGACCTGATCGACCGTGATTACACGCTCGACCACAAGTACACCCGCAACGAGGGGCGGATCTACCTGAGTGGCGTGCAGGCGCTGGTGCGGCTGCCGCTGATGCAGCGCCTGCGCGATTCCGCCGAAGGCATCGACAGCGCTGGCTTCGTCAGTGGCTACCGCGGCAGCCCGCTGGGCGGCTTCGACCTGGAGCTGTGGCGCGCACGCAAGCATCTGGAAGCGGCCAAGGTGAAGTTCACCCCCGGCCTGAACGAAGATCTGGGTGCCACCATGGTCTGGGGCACGCAGCAGACCAACCTGTTCCCCGGCGCCAACGTGCAGGGCGTGTTCGGCATGTGGTACGGCAAGGGGCCGGGCGTGGACCGCTGCGGTGACGTGTTCAAGCACGCCAACGCTGCCGGTACTTCGCGATACGGCGGCGTGCTGGCGCTGGCGGCCGATGACCATGCCTGCCGCAGCTCGACCCTGCCGCATGGCAGCGAGGACGAGTTCGTCAGCGCGATGATGCCGGTGCTGAACCCGGCCGGCGTGCAGGACATCCTGGACATGGGCCTGCTCGGCTGGGCCATGAGCCGCTATACCGGTCGCTGGGTGGGCTTCAAGACCATCGCCGAGACGGTGGAATCCTCGGCCTCGGTGGAAGTTGATCCGCTGGCGCGGCGCATCGTGCTGCCCGAAGACTTCGACATGCCCAGCGGCGGCCTCAACATCCGCTGGCCGGACCCGCCGCTGGACCAGGAGATGCGCCTGCACCGCTATGCGGTGAAGGCCGCGCAGGCCTTCGCCCGCGCCAATGGCATCGACAAGGTGGTGATGGATGCGCCGCGCGCGCGTCTGGGCATCGTCACCACCGGCAAGAGCTACCTGGACGTACTGCAGGCGCTGGAATACCTGGGCCTGGACGAAGCGGCCTGCGCCGACATCGGCATCCGCGTGTACAAGGTCGGCATGACCTGGCCGCTGGAGCCGGAAGGCATCGCGCGCTTCGCACAGGGCCTGGAAGACATCATCGTGGTGGAGGAGAAGCGTGCCTTCATCGAGCGACAGATGAAGGAGCAGTTCTTCAACTGGCCGGCCAGCTGGGGCCAGCGCCCGTCCATCGTCGGCAAGTACGACGAGAGCGGCGAGTGGATCCTGCCGTCCACCGGCGAACTGACCCCGGCCACCATCGCCGGCGTGATCGGTCGCCGCATCCAGAAGTTCTTCAACAACGAATCGATCGAGCAGCGCCTGCAGTGGATGCAGGAAAAGGAAGCCGAGCTCGCGTTGCCGCGCGCCAGCTTCCCGCGCGTGCCGCATTACTGCTCGGGCTGCCCGCACAACACCTCCACCACCGTGCCGGAAGGCTCGCGTGCGCTGGCCGGCATCGGTTGCCATTACATGGTGACCTGGATGGACCGCAGCACCGACACCTTCACCCACATGGGCGGCGAAGGCGTGACCTGGGCCGGGCAGGCGCCGTTCACCGATACCCCGCACGTGTTCCAGAACCTGGGCGACGGCACCTACTTCCACAGTGGCTCGCTGGCGATCCGCCAGGCAGTGGCCGCCGGGGTGAACATCACCTACAAGATCCTCTACAACGATGCGGTGGCCATGACCGGCGGCCAACCGGTGGACGGCCCGCTGAGCGTACCCGACATCGCCCGGCAGATGCGCGCCGAGGGCATCCACACGATCGTGGTGCTGTCGGACAACATCGGCAAGTGGACCGGCCAGCGCGAGCATTTCCCCAGCGATGTCGAATTCCACGACCGCAGTGAACTGGACGCGGTGCAGAAGCGCCTGCGCGAGGTGAAGGGCGTTTCGATCCTGATCTACGAACAGACCTGCGCCACCGAGAAGCGCCGCCGCCGCAAGCGCGGCAAGCTGGAAGATCCGCAGAAGCGGGTGCTGATCAATTCGCTGGTCTGCGAAGGCTGCGGCGACTGCGGCAAGAAGAGCTTCTGCGTGTCGGTGCTGCCGAAGGACACCGAATTCGGGCGCAAGCGCGAGATCGACCAGTCCAACTGCAACAAGGACTATTCGTGCGTGAATGGCTTCTGCCCCAGCTTCGTGACCGTGCACGGTGGCCAGCCGCGCAAGGGCAGCAAGCGCGATGCTTCCACCCTGCTGGACAACCTGCCGGCGCCGACCGTGCGCGGCACGCTGGAACAGCCCTGGAACATCCTGATCACCGGCGTGGGTGGCACCGGCGTGGTGACCATCGGCGCGCTGCTGGGCATGGCCGGCCACCTGGAAGGCAAGGGTGCTTCGGTGCTGGACCAGACCGGCCTGGCGCAGAAGGGTGGCGCGGTGACCACGCATATCCGCATCGCGCGGCGCCCGGACGATATCCACGCCGTGCGCATTGCCGCCGGCGAGGCCGACCTGGTGCTGGGCTGCGACATGGTGGTGGTGAATGACTACTGGGCGCTGTCGAAGGTGCGCGCCGGCCGTTCGCAGGTGGTGTTGAACACCTACGAGGCAATGCCCGGCACCTTCACCACCCGCCCGGACATGCAGTTCCCGGCGGCCGACATCATTGCCGGCGTGCGCGTGGCGCTGGGCGGCCAGGAGCCGCTGCTGCTCGATGCCACCCAGCTGGCCACCGCGCTGCTGGGCGATGCGATCGCCGCCAACCTGTTCATCCTGGGCTACGCCTGGCAGCAGGGCCTGGTGCCGCTGTCGTTCGATTCGCTGATGCGTGCCATCGAACTGAATGGTGCCGCCGTAGCGATGAACCAGCAGGCCTTCGCCTGGGGCCGCCTGGCCGCGGTCGACCCGCAGGCCGTGCAGCAGGCCGCCGGCCTGGTACGCAACCGCCACACCGACACCGAAGCCACGCCCGGCCCGCTGCACCCGCTGCCGCCGGGCGAATGGGAAGGCAACGAATGGGGCGCCACCGCCGCGCCGCGCAACACCGGCGACGAACGCGAACTGCGTGGCCTGCCCTCGCACGGTGGCGACGTCGCGTTCCTGCCGCTGGACGATGCGCGCCTGTCGCGTTCGCTGGATGAAATGATCGAACGCCGTGCCGCGTTCCTGGTCGACTACCAGGATGCCGCCTATGCCGCGCGCTACCGCGAGCTGGTGGCACGCGTGCGCGCGGCCGAAGGCGAGCGCATCGGCGGTTCCACCGCGCTGACCGAAACCGTGGCCCGCTACCTGTTCAAGCTGATGGCCTACAAGGACGAGTACGAAGTGGCGCGCCTGTATACCAGCGGCGATTTCCAGCGCCGCTTGCAGCAGCAGTTCGAGGGTGACTACCAGCTGCGCTTCCACCTGGCGCCGCCGTTGTTCGCCAAGAAGGACGAACAGGGCCGCCTGCTGAAGAAGGAATACGGCCCGTGGATGTTCAAGGCCTTCGGCCTGCTGGCCAGGCTGAAGTTCCTGCGTGGCGGCCGCTTCGATGTGTTCGGCCGCACCGAAGAGCGCCGCATGGAACGCCAGCTGATTGCCGATTACGAGGCGACGGTGCAGCTGCTGCTGGACGGGCTGGAGGACGACCGACTGTCGCTGGCGGTGGAGATTGCCAGCGTGCCCGAGCACATCCGCGGCTTCGGCCACGTCAAGGAAGCCCATTTCGCGCAGGCCAAGGCGCGGGAAGCGGCGCTGCTGGCGCAGTGGCGCAACCCGAAGGCGCTGCATATCGTGCAGGTGGCGTAACCGGCAGCAGGACCCTCCCGGCCCTTGGCCGACTGCCCGGAAGGATTTCGCGCCTGAAGCGCTGGCGATCAATGCCAGCGAACGCCGACATTTGAAAAATTGTCGTCGTTCAATGACATTCTTGAAATGTTATCGAACGGCGACTTTGATTAAATGTTGCCGAGCGCATACATTCCACCTATGGACATCCTGCGAACGTCCCGACACCTGGGCCTGGTCATCCGCCAGCGTCGCAAAGCACTCCGTTGGGATCAGGCCCAGTTGGCCGAACGCGTAGGCGTCAGTCGGCAATGGGTCATCGAAATGGAGAAGGGCAAGCCGCGGGTGGAGCTGCAACTGGTGCTGCGGACGCTCAACGTCCTCGGCCTGATACTGGCTACGGGCACTGTCGAGGGAATGGCCTCCTCCGCTGCATCGTCGGAAATGCCTCTGGAACTGCCTGATATCGACACTATCGTGGATGGCAACGGGCTGCGCCCGGACGAGCACCGCGCGACTGCCATGACGTTGGGGCGTAGAAAGCCCCACAAGGCCGTCTGACAGCCCCTTCCTCCCGGACATCGTGCCTCCCGCATGGACCTCAACGTACTCCTTTCCAACAGACTGGCTGGATACCTGGGACAGGATGCACATGGCCATCCGACATTCCGGTATGCAGACAGTTGGCGCCAGACGCCGGGCGCCTATCCCTTGTCACTTGCACTTCCATTGACAGAGAACAGCGCGCCCGCTGCCACGCTCTCTGCGGTCCTGTGGGGGCTGCTGCCCGACAACGAGGCCCTTCTGCAGCGATGGGCTTCCCGGTTCCATGTTTCGTCCCGCAACCCGGTCGCGTTGCTGTCACATGTCGGTGAAGACTGTGCAGGCGCGGTCCAGTTCGTACGAGGCGAACGGCTCGCCGCCGTACTTGCCGGTGAGGACGATCGGCAGGAGCCGCTGTCCCTCCATGAGGTCGCTCAGCGCCTTCAGCGGATCCGAGTGGACCAGATTGCAGCGCGGCAACCCGATGATGTCGGCCAGTTCAGCCTGGCCGGGGCGCAACCCAAGATCGCCCTGATGCAACGCGACGATGGAGGTTGGGCAATTCCGGCCGGTCGCATCCCCACCACGCATATCCTCAAACCGCCCAGTGGCGACTACGACGGATTCGTGGAGAACGAGGTCTTCTGTCTGCGCCTGGCCAGTCAACTCGGCATGTCGGCTGCGTCCACTGAAATGATCTGCATGGAGGACGCACAGGCCATTGCGGTGACGCGCTTCGACCGCGTGCGAACAGCACAGGGTTGGCAACGCGTTCACCAGGAAGACTTCTGCCAGGCGCTGGGTGTCATGCCACACATCAAGTACCAGAATCAGGGCGGACCGGGGCCGGCCGATCTGGCGCGCGTGCTTTGGGAACATTCCAGCAAGCCAAGAGCGGATGTCGAAAGACTGCTGCAGGCACTGCAGTTCAACTATCTCATTGGCGGCACTGACGCGCATGCCAAGAACTATTCGCTGCTGATCGGCGCACAAGGAAGCGTTCGCCTTGCCCCGCTGTATGACATCTCAAGTGCACTGCCCTATGCACATCTGCAGCAACGCAAGATCAAGATGGCCATGAAGATCGGCAGTCATTACCGCTGGTGGGATGTCCGCTTGGCGGATTGGGAGGCCACCGCTGATGGAATGAAGCTGGACCCGCAGAAATCACTGTCGGGCCTGTTCGACATGGCAACACAGCTGCCCGGCATCGCCCGGGCATTGCTCGCGGGGCTGCAGGCAGAGGGCATGCGCCACCCGGTTCTGGAACGTATGGTGGACGGCATCAGTGCAAGCTGCCAGCGCTGCCTGCGGCAATTCGAACAATCCGCTAGCTGATCACCCCAACCGCCACAGCAGCAGTCGGTTGTTGGCTGGCATGGCCACGTCGCGCAGGCGGGTGAAGCCGTTGTCCGCGGCCAGCGTCTGCACGGCTTCCACGTCGCGGATGCCGCTGCGCGGGTCGCGCGCCTTCAGCCAGGCATCGAACTGCGCATTGCTGTCGCTGGTGTAGCGGCCGCCGTAATTGAACGGGCCGTACGCCGCAAGCAACGCGCCGTGGCGCAGCAGCGGCGGCAGAGCGGCGAACAAGGCCTGCACGTAGTCCCAGCCCATGATGTGCAGCGTGTTGGCGCTGAATGCGGCGTCGAAGGTGCTGCCTTCGGGCAGCGCCAGACCCGGCGCAGGCGGCAGTTCCACCTGCAGCGCCAGCGGCGGCAGCAGGTTCAGCAACGCGGCCTCGGCGCGCCAGGCCTCGATGCCCGGCAGATGGTCGGGGTGATCACTCGGCTGCCAGCGCAGCCACGGCCAGCGCTCGGCGAAGAACGCGGCATGCTGGCCCGTACCACTGCCGATTTCCAGCACCCGGTGGCGATCGCCCATCCACGGGTCGAGCGCCGCGGCGATTGGTTCGCGGTTGCGTTCGCAGGCTTCTGAATACGGCTTGCTCGACATCAGGGCGGGGTCCAGGCGGAGTCGGCCCATTGTGCACGAGGGGGGATTGTTGGGCAGGGCTTGCAGCCCTGCACCTGCAGAGGCAACGGCAACGGCCAAAGCAACAGCAAAAGCTGGTTTCCTGTGGGTAGGCGGGGTGGGTCCGGTTGAGGGGGACGCCGTAAACCCATCCATGGGGGCTTGGTCGCGGCATCCATGCGGCTCACGCCCCCTCAACCGGACCCACCCCGCCTTCGACAGTTGACCGCGATCTGTCGGAACGGCACGGGGTCAGATCCCGTTGCTACGCAACGGGATCTGACCCCAGATTTATTTCGATATCTGACAGATGTGTCGACCAAGGTCGACACCTACCAACAGCCGCGCGGACAACCATCGCAGTTCCCAACAGCTGCAGGAATCTGTCAGAGGTGGGGCGGTGTCGGATTGCGGGGTGTCAGCCGCATGGATGCGGCTGCCAAGCCTCCATGGACGGATTCACGGCGTCCCCGCAATCCGACACCGCCCCGCCCACCCACGGAATGCCGCTCTGGCTCTGGCTCTGGCTCTGGCCGTTGCCGTTGCCCCAAGCAGGTGCAGGGCTGCAAGCCCTGCCGAAACCCTCCCCACCCATGACTGCAGTCACTTGCCGCCACGCCCCGCGCTGGCGAAAGTCGGAGAGTTGACGTGATCGGCCTGGCCCGTTGCCAGCCGCACGGAAGTGAGAGAGAGACGCTGTGCAACGACGTGAGTTCCTGGCATTTTCCGGTCTGGGCCTGGCGGGCCTGGTGCTGCCGCATTCGCGGCTGATCGCGGCCGAGCAGCTGCTGGCGCCGGTTGATACCGCCCAGCGCAGGCGTTTGGCCGAGGTGGCCCTGTCCGCCGCCCGCAGCGCCAAGGCCAGCTACTGCGACGTGCGCATCGGCCGCTACCTCAACCAGTCGATCATCACCCGCGAGCACCAGGTCGGCAACGTGACCAACCGGGAGTCGTCCGGCGTGGGCGTGCGGGTGATCGTCAATGGCGCCTGGGGCTTCGCCGCCACCCACCAGCAGACCGAGGCCGCCGTGCGCGGGGCCGTCGAGCAGGCAGCCGCCATCGCCCGCGCCAACGCGACCATCCAGACCCACCCCGTGCAACTGGCCCCCACCCCGGCCGTGGGCGACGTGCGCTGGCAGACGCCGGTGCGCAGGAACGCCATGGCCGTACCGATCCAGGACAAAGTGGAACTGCTGCTGGCGCTCAACAGCGCCGCGCTGGATGCCGGCGCCGACTTCATCAACTCCACCCTGTTCCTGGTCAACGAGCAGAAGTACTTCGCCTCCAGCGACGGCTCGTTCATCGACCAGGACATCCACCGCATCTGGCTGCCCTTCACCGCCACCGCCATCGACAAGGCCAGCGGCAAGTTCCGCACCCGTGCCGGCCTGTCCTCGCCGATGGGCATGGGCTACGAATTCCTGGATGGCGATGCACGCGGCAAGGTGCAGCTGCCCGGCGGCATCACCGCGTACCGCGATTCCTATGACCCGGTCGAGGACGCCATTGCCGCCGCCCGCCACGCGCGCGAGAAGCTGAAGGCGCCCTCGGTGAAGCCCGGCAAGTACGACCTGGTGCTGGACCCGTCCAACCTGTTCCTGACCATCCACGAGAACGTCGGCCATCCGCTGGAACTGGACCGCGTGCTGGGCTACGAGGCCAACTACGCCGGCACCAGCTTCGCCACGCTGGACAAGCGCGATGCCGGCTTCCGCTGGGGCAGCGACATCGTCACCTTCTTCGCCGACAAGACCCAGCCGGGCAGCCTGGGCGCGGTCGGCTACGACGACGAAGGGGTGAAGACCCAGCGCTGGGACCTGGTGCGCGATGGCGTGCTGGTCGATTACCAGGCCACCCGTGACGAGGCCCACATCCTCGGTCGCGAGGCTTCGCACGGCTGCAGCTACGCCGATTCGTGGTCCAGCGTGCAGTTCCAGCGCATGGCCAATGTCTCGCTGGCGCCCGGGAAGACGCCGCTCAGCGTGGAGGACATGATCAAGGACGTGGAGAACGGCATCTGGATCCATGGCCGCGGCTCCTACTCCATCGACCAGCAGCGCTACAACGCGCAGTTTGGTGGCCAGCTGTACTACCAGATCAAGAACGGAAAGATCACCGGCATGGTCGAGGACGCGGCCTACCAGATCCGCACGCCGGAATTCTGGAATGCGTGCACCGCCATCTGCGATGAACGCGATTTCCGCCTGGGCGGCTCGTTCTTCGATGGCAAGGGCCAGCCCGGCCAGGTCTCGGCGGTCTCCCACGGATCGTCCACCACCCGCTTCAACGGCATCAACATCATCAACACCGCGCGCAGTCTCGGCGCCTGAGTCTTCCCATCCTTCGACGTGGAGAGCAGCCTTGCAAAGACGTGACTTCCTGGCCCTGACCGGGCTTACCGCGGGTGGCCTGATCGTGCCCTCCTTCTTCGGCAAGGCGATCGCCGCCGAGCAGCTGCAGTCCAGCCTGGACCCGGCGTTGAAGAAGCGCCTGGCCGACGCCGCCCTGCAGGCCGCGCGCAGCGCCGGCGCCACCTACTGCGACGTGCGCATCGGCCGCTACCTGCGGCAGTTCGTGATCACCCGCGAAGACAAGGTGCAGAACGTGGTGAACACCGAGTCCACTGGCGTGGGCATCCGCGTGATCGTCAACGGTGCCTGGGGCTTTGCGGCCACCAATGCGCTGGGCACCGCCGACGTGGCCCGCGCCGCGCAGCAGGCCGCCGCGATTGCCAAGGCCAACGCCGGCGTGCAGACCGCGCCGGTGCAGCTGGCCAAGGCACCGGGCGTGGGCGAGGTCAGCTGGAAGACCCCGATCCGCAAGAACGCCATGGACGTGCCGATCAAGGAAAAGGTCGACCTGCTGCTGGACGTCAACGCCGCGGCGATGGGCGCCGGTGCCAGCTTCGTCAACTCGATGCTGTTCCTGGTGAACGAACAGAAGTACTTCGCCTCCACCGATGGTTCCTACATCGACCAGGACGTGCACCGCATCTGGGCGCCGATGACGGTCACCGCCATCGACAAGGCCAGCGGCAAGTTCCGCACCCGCGAAGGCCTGTCCGCGCCGATGGGGCTGGGCTACGAGTACCTGGACGGCGCCGCCGCCGGCAAGGTGCTCACCCCCAACGGCGTGGTGAACTACGGTTCGTCCTACGACATGAAGGAGGACGCCATCGCGGCCGCCAGGCAGGCGCAGGAGAAGCTGAAGGCGCCGTCGGTGAAGCCCGGCAAGTACGACCTGGTCCTCGACCCGTCGCACACCTGGCTGACCATCCACGAATCGATCGGCCACCCGCTGGAACTGGACCGCGTGCTCGGCTACGAAGCCAACTACGCCGGCACCAGCTTCGCCACCCTGGACAAGCGCGAGCAGCACTTCCAGTACGGCAGCGAGCAGGTGAACATCTTCGCCGACAAGACCCAGCCGGGCAGCCTGGGCGCGGTTGCCTATGACGATGAAGGCGTGAAGTGCAAGCGCTGGGACCTGATCAGCAACGGCAAATTGGTGGACTACCAGACCATCCGCGACCAGGCCCATATCCTGGGCAAGACTGAATCGGACGGCTGCTGCTATGCCGATTCCTGGTCCAGCGTGCAGTTCCAGCGCATGGCCAACGTGTCGATGGCACCGGGCAAGACCCCGCTCAGCGTGGCCGACATGATCAAGGACGTGGAAAACGGCATCTACATCATCGGTGACGGTTCGTTCTCGATCGACCAGCAGCGCTACAACGCGCAGTTCGGTGGCCAGCTGTTCTACGAGATCAAGAACGGGCAGATCACCCGCATGCTGGAAGACGTGGCCTACCAGATCCGCACGCCGGAATTCTGGAACGCCTGCACCGCCGTGGCCGACGAGCGCGACTACCGCCTGGGCGGGTCGTTCTTCGACGGCAAGGGCCAACCCGGCCAGGTTTCGGCGGTCTCGCACGGCTCGTCCACCGCGCGCTTCAACGGCATCAACGTCATCAACACCGCACGCAGCCTCGGCTGACCGGTCAGGAGCCCTTACACCATGAGTATCTTCACCGAAGCCCAGGCCAAGGCCATCCTCGACAAGGTCATCGCCCTGTCCAAGGCCGATGAGTGCAGCGCCGTACTGGTCGGTTCGCTCAACGGCAACATCCGTTTCGCGCTGAACAACGTGTCCACCAGCGGCATTGTCGACAACACCGAACTGGCCGTCACCGTGGCCTTCGGCAAGCGCGTGGGCACCGCCTCGATCAACGAGTTCGACGATGCCGCGCTGGAACGCGTGGTGCGCCGCGCCGAGGATCTGGCCCGCCTGGCCCCGGAAAACCCGGAATTCATGCCGGCCATCGGCAAGCAGACCTACCGCGCCAGTCCCACCTTCAGCGAATCCACCGCCGCCATCGATCCGGCCTTCCGGGCCAAGGTCGCCGCCGATTCGATCGCCCCGTGCCGTGGCAACGGCCTGATCGCCGCCGGCTTCCTGGAAGATGGCCAGGGCTTCTATGCCACGGCCAACAGCAATGGCAACTTCGGCTACCAGCGCACCACCAGCTTCGACTACACCTGCACCGTGCGCACCGAGGACGGCCGCGGTTCGGGCTGGGTCGGCCGCAACCTGAAGGACGCCGCCGACTTCAAGGCCGAGCAGGACATCCGCATCGCCATGCGCAAGGCCACCGAATCGGCCGAGGCCAAGGCGCTGGAACCGGGCAAGTACACGGTCATCCTGGAGCCGGCCGCAGCGGCCGGCCTGATCAGCTTCATGATGAATTTCTTCAGCGCCCGCTCGGCCGACGAAGGCCGCAGCTTCCTGTCGAAGAAGGGCGGCGGCAACAAGCTGGGCGAGCAGGTGTACGACCCGCGCGTGAGCATGTACGCAGACCCGTGGCACCCGGAAGCGCCGGTGCTGCCGTGGGATGGCGAAGGCATGCCGCGCGAGCGCATGGCCATCATCGAGAACGGCAAGGTGGCCAACCTGGACTACTCGCGCTTCTGGGCGCAGAAGCAGGGCAAGACCGCCAAGGCCACGCCGGGCAACCTGCTGATGAGCGGCGGCGAGAAGAGCACCGCCGAGCTGGTGCGCGGCACCCAGAAGGGCATCCTGGTCACCCGCACCTGGTACATCCGCATGGTCGACCCGCAGACCGTGCTGCTGACCGGCCTGACCCGCGACGGCACCTTCTACATCGAGAACGGCCAGATCAAGCACCCGGTGAAGAATTTCCGCTTCAACGAATCGCCGGTCATCATGCTCAACAACATCGAAGAGCTGGGCAAGCCGGTGCGCGTGGCCGGTGACGAATCCAGCTTCGTGATGATGATCCCGCCGATGAAGCTGCGCGATTTCACCTTCACCTCGTTGTCCGACGCCGTCTGATGGATCGCCGGGCCTGCCTGCGCTGGTTGGCCGCTGCCGCTTCGGCGGCGGCGCTGCCAGCGTGGGCGCAGGCGGGCCCGCGCAGTTCCCGCTACGACTTCTGGTTCACCCGCCTGCAGTACGATTCCGGCGATTGGGACGTGGACGCGCGCATGCCGTCCAACCTCATCACGTCCTTGATCGACTACACCTCGCTGCGCGTGGACCCGCAGGAACACGTGGTGGCCCTGGCCGATCCACGCATGCTGGAAGCGCCCTTCTGCTATCTGGCCGGGCATACCCTGGTGGAGTTCAACGCCGCCGAACGGCAGAACTTCGTGCGCTATGTGCGCAACGGCGGCTTCGTCTTCGTCGATGACTGCAACCATGACATCGACGGCCTGTTCGCCACCTCGTTCGAAGCGCAGATGGCGCGCCTGTTCGGGCCCAAGGCACTGCAGAAGCTGCCCAACAGCCACGCGCTGTACCGCAGTTTCTTCCGCTTCCCCGAAGGTCCGCCCGCCACCAGCTTCGAACTGAACGGCTGGGGCGACGACCTGGTGCACGACTACCTGAAGGGCATCGAGGTCGATGGCCGCCTGGGCGTGCTCTACAGCAACAAGGATTACGGCTGCGAGTGGGACTACGACTGGCGCAACAAGCGCTTCCTGGCCGAAGACAACACCCGTTTCGGCGTCAACATCGTGATGTACGCACTGAACAACTGATCGGAACACCGCCATGACCCAGCCCGACCTCGATTCCCTGCTGCCGCGCCTGCATGCACTGCGCGATGCCCTGGCCCATGCCGTGGTCGGCCAGAACGCGGTGGTCGAGCAACTGCTGATCGGCCTGCTGGCCGGCGGCCACTGCCTGCTGGAAGGCGCGCCCGGGCTGGGCAAGACCCTGCTGGTGCGCTCGCTGGGCCAGGCATTGAAACTGCAGTTCCGGCGCGTGCAGTTCACCCCCGACCTGATGCCCAGCGACATCCTCGGCACCGAACTGCTGGAGGAAGACCACGGCACCGGCCATCGTCATTTCCGCTTCCAGCAGGGCCCGATCTTCACGAACCTGCTGCTGGCCGACGAACTCAACCGCACCCCGCCCAAGACCCAGGCGGCGCTGTTGGAAGCCATGCAGGAACGCACGGTCAGCTACGCGGGAACGACCTATGCACTGCCCGCGCCTTTCTTCGTGCTGGCCACGCAGAACCCGATCGAGCAGGCCGGCACCTATCCGCTGCCCGAAGCACAGTTGGACCGCTTCCTGCTGCACGTGCTGGTGGATTACCCCAGCGAAGACGAGGAACGGCAGATCCTGGAACAGACCACTGGCGGCGCCAGCGCAGCGGTGCCGAAGGTGATGGATGCCGAGGCGGTGATCGCCCTGCAGGCGGCCGTGCGCCAGGTCCACGTAAGTCCCGACGTGCTGGCCTGGATCACCCGCCTGGTCCGCGCCAGCCGCCCCGGCGACGGTGCGCCGGCGGCCATCAACCAGTGGGTGAAGTGGGGCGCCGGCCCGCGTGCCGGGCAATCACTGGTGCTGGCAGCCAAGGCCCGCGCACTGCTGCAGGGCCGTTTCGCCGCCACCCGCGAGGACGTGCAGGCCCTGGCCGCACCGGTCATGCGCCATCGCCTGCTGCTGTCCTTCGCCGCCGAAGCCGAACAGAAGCGCGCCGACGACGTGGTTGCAGCGCTGCTGCAGGCCGTGCCGTTCCCCAGTTGATTGCCGCGTGAGCGCCGCCATCCCGCTGACCCTGCCGCCGGACCTGCGTGCGCGCCTGCGCACGTTGCGGCTGTCGCCGCGCCTGGCCAGCGGCGCCAGCGGCATCGGCCAGCACGCCAGCCGCAGCCGCGGTGCCGGCCTGGAGTTTGCCCAGTACCGCGCCTACGAGCCGGGCGACGCGCTGCGCCAGATCGACTGGAAGCTGTACGCCCGCTCGGACCGCTTCTTCGTGCGCGAATCCGAACGCGAGAGCCCGATCACCGTCTGGCTGCTGCTGGACGCCACCGCCTCGGCCGGCCAGGCCGACCGTGCCGCGCCACAGCGCACGCGCCTGGACCACATGCGTGGCGTTGCCGCGTGTGTGCTGGAACTGGCCCTGCAGCAGGGCGACCGCTTCGGCCTGCTGGCAATCAATGGCGATGGCCTGCAACTGGTGCCGGCCGCCAGCGGTGCACGCCAGCGCGATCGCATCCATCTGCAACTGCATGCCCTGCAGGCCCGTGGCGCGTGGCCGGTGGCCGAGCGCCTGCGCCCGCTGTGGGAGCGCGTGCGCCCCGGCGATCTGCTGCTGGCAATCGGCGACGGCTTCGACGAAGCCGGTATCGCCTTGCTGGAACAACTGGCCGGCGCGCGCCGCGAGGTGATGCTGCTGCAGATCCTGACCGCCGACGAACGCGACTTCCCGTTCGATGCCGGCCATCGCTTCCGCGATCCGGAAACCGGCGACGAACTGCTGGGCGATGGCGCTGCAATCCGCAGCGATTACCTGCAGCGCTTCGCTGCCGCGCGCACCGCCCTGCAGTCACGCTTACAGGCCAGCGGTATCGCCAGCGCCATCGGCTGGCTCGACCAACCGCTGGACCAGCCACTGCAGGCCCTGTTCGGCCGCCGGGGCAGCGCATGAACCTGCTGTTCCCGCTGGGCCTGGCCGCACTGGCTGCCTGGCTGCTGCCGCTGCTGATCCACCTGGCCCGCCGCCATCCGTACACGCCGCTGGATTTCGCGGCCCTGCGCTGGCTGCGCGCGCAGATCCGCCCGCGCCAGCGCATCCGTTTCGATGACTGGCCATTGCTGCTGGTGCGCCTGCTGTTGCTGGCAGCGCTGGCCCTGCTGCTGGCGCGGCCAGCGCTGACCGGTCCCGCGCCGGTGCCTGCCGCCTGGACCGTGGTTGCCCCGGGATTGGATGCGGGCGGCTTGCGCGGTGGCGCCGACGCTGCGAACTGGCATTGGCTGGCGCCCGGATTCCCGTCCATCGAACAAGCGCCAGTACCCGGCAGCGCCACCCTGCCCAGCCTGCTGCGCGAACTGGACGCGCAGCTTCCTGCAGGCACCCCGTTGATCGTGCACGTGCCCGATCCGTTACCCGGCCTGGATGGAGCACGGGTGCAGCTGTCACGCGAGGTGCAATGGCATACGCATCCGCTCGCGCTCACCGCGGAGCGGGCCCAGGCAGCGCCACCGCGGCTGCGCGTGCAGGCCGATGCACCCAGCGCGGCGCAGCACTGGGTGAACGCACTGCAGCGCGCGTGGGGCGTGCAGGCAGCGCCGGATACGTTGCCTGTCGATGCCCTGCCCGCGCGCGGCGAAACCGCTGTATGGACCCGGGGCGAGGCACTGCCCGCCCGCTGGCAGGCGTGGCTGGGCGACGGCGGCCAGGTGCTGACCGCCGCCAAGCCCGCCGCGAACGCCAGTGTGCTGCTGCGCGACGCCAGCGGCGCCCCCCTGCTCTGGCAGCAGCGCGTCGGCCGCGGCCGTCTGCTGTCGCTGCCCGCTGACTGGAATGTCGCCAAGACCGAGGCGCTGCGCGATCCGCACCTGCCGCGTGCCCTGCTGCTGGCGCTGCAGCCGCCGGCGCCACCGCGGCTGGGAAATGCCCTGGACCAGGAGCCACAGCGCGCGGCACTGCCGGCCGCCACAGCGCCGGTGCGCGAGCCCACCGCGTGGCTGCTGCTGGCCATCGTGCTGCTGTTCGCGCTGGAGCGCTGCATGGCCAGCAGCGCGCGGCGCAGGACGGCGGCATGAAGACACTTCAACTCGCATGGCGCCGCGCCCGACGCCGACGCGCGCTCATCACCCTGTTGCTGGGACTGCCCTGGGCGTTGGCCGCCGCCACGTTGGCCCTGCGCTTGGGCGGGTTCGACATTGCCTGCGTGGTCGCCACGGTCGGCCTGCTCGCCTGCGCCGCGCTGGCCACCGCGCACGCGCGCCGGCTGGACCGGCACTGGCTGCAGCGGCAACTCGACACCAGCGGCAGCAGCGAAGACAGCGCCGACCTGCTGTTTGCCGATGCTGCCACGCTCAATCCGCTGCAGCAGCGCCAGCGCACGCATGTGCTGGCCACACTGGAACGCACCATGCCGGAGCTGCCTCCGCGTTGGCCACGCAGCGCGCTGCTGCTGTGCTGGCTGGGCGGCCTGGCCATCGCGCTGCTGGCGCTGGGCTGGCCGCGTGCGGGCGCACCGTCGCTGCCTGCGCACGCGCCGGCAGCGGGCGATAAGGCGCCCGCAGGACCGCTGCACCTGCAGTCCACCCGCCTGCGGGTGGACGCGCCGGCCTACACCGGGCAGCCGACCCTCACCCAGAATGCGTTGGATGCCAAAGTCGCCGCAGACAGCCGGCTGTCCTGGTCACTACGCTTCGATCGCGCCCCGGCCAGGGCCTGGCTGCAGTTCCACGATGGCCGGCAATTGCCGCTGCACGAGCAGGATGGCCACTGGCTGGCGCAAGACGTTGCGCGCGCGCCCGTGCTGTACCGCGTGGTGAGCGAACCGGCGCTGGCCGAAACCCGTCTGCACCGGCTGGACGTGGTGGCCGACCGGGCGCCCAGCGTGCGCGTGCTGGAACCGGTATCCAGCCTGGTGCTGGGCACGCCCGGGCAACGCCAGTGGACGCTGCGCTTCGAAGCCAGCGATGACTATGGCGTCGCTGCTGGGGCAATGTTGTCGATCACCACCACCCAGGGCAGTGGCGAGAACATCACCTTCGCAACACGCCGCGTGGCGCTGACCGGCAGCGGCGAAGCCAGCGCGCGGCGCTTCGCCCACACGCTGGATCTGGCCGCACTGGGCGCGCAGCCCGGCGGCGATGTGATCGCACAGCTGGAAGTCCGCGACAACCATGCACCCCGGCCGCAGACCGCGCGCAGCAGCAGCGTGATCCTGCGCCTGCCGACTGCGGAGGTGGCACTCACTGCCGAGCTGGAAGGCCGCATCAAGAAGACCCTGCCGGCGTACTTCCGCAGCCAGCGGCAGATCATCATCGACGCCGAAGCATTGATCCGCCAGCGGCGTGCCCTCGCTGCCGATGCGTTCGTGACGCGCAGCGATGCCATCGGCGTGGACCAGCGCATCCTGCGCCTGCGGTACGGCCAGTTCCTGGGCGAGGAGAGCGAAGGCGCAGCGAAGCCGCCGCCGACCAGCGATCTGCCCACCAGCGATGCACCCACCGCCGACGCGCACGACCACGGCGACGATCATGACCACGATCACGGCGGCACCGCCAGCAGCGCCGATACGCCGCCGGTGTTCGGCAGTGCCACCGACGTGCTTTCCGAGTACGGCCACACCCACGACCACGCCGAAGCGGCCACCCTGCTGGACCCACAGACGCGGGCCACGCTGAAGGCCGCGCTGGACCAGATGTGGTCGGCCGAAGGCGAGCTGCGCCAGGGCCGTCCGGAGCAGGCACTGCCCTTCGCCTACAAGGCGCTGGGTTTCATCAAGCAGGTGCAGCAGGCCGAGCGCATCTACCTGGCCCGCGTGGGGCCGGAGCTGCCGCCCATCGATGAGAGCCGCCGCCTGGGCGGTGACCGCGCCGGGCTGGCCAGCCGTGAACTGCCGTTGGCGCCACGCACGCCACCGGACCCGGCCATCGTCGAGGCCTGGCAGCGGCTGGGTGATGGCGAAGGCGCCGCCGACCTGGATGCACTTGCCAACTGGCAGCAACGCAATGCGGCCTACCTGCCCGATGCACTGGACCTGGCCGCCGCCATCGAGCAACTGCGTATCGCGCCTGGCTGCAAGGACTGCCGCCAGCGCCTGCGCGCGCAGCTGTGGCGCGCCCTGCAGCGCCCGCTGCCGCAGGTGATGCGGCGCACGGCCACCGATGCGATGGGCCAGCAGTATCTGGATGCACTGGAGGTGCTGCCATGACGGCCACCGCGTTGAACCTGTGGCTGGCCGTCGCCCTGGCCATCATCGTGGTCGTGGCCAGCCTGCTGCAGCTGCGCACGGCCACCGCGCATCGCGGCTGGCGCGCGGTGCGGATGGTTCTTCAGGCCATTGCCGCCGTGCTGCTGTATTTCTGCCTGTTGCCGCCCAGCGCGCAGCAGCCGGCGGGCGGCCTGGTCGTGCTCACCGCAGATGCCGCCGCCGCGGGTGCCGTGCCGGCCAGTGACGGTCCAGTGCTGCTGTTGCCGGAGGCGCCCGACGTAGTGGGTGGCCAGCGGGTGCCCGACCTGGCCACAGCGCTGCGCAGGCACCCTGCCGCCACGCTCACCCTGGTCGGTGCCGGGCTGGCAGCCCGCGATCGCGATGCCGTGCTGCCGGCGCGCGTGACGTGGCAGGCATCCCCTGCACCGTCTGGCTGGATCGCACTGCAGCCCCCGGCCGATGCCGCGCCCGGCGCCCGTTTCGACGTCCACGCGCAGGCGCGCGGCGTCACCGGCGGGCGCGCCGAACTGTTGGACCCGGCCGACACCGTGGTTGATCGAGCGACGTTGGGTGCCGATGGTCGCGTGCGCCTCAGCGGCATCGCCCGCGCGCCCGGCCGCAGCGTATTCCATCTGCGCCTGCAGGATGCGCAGGCCCATGTGCTGGACAGCGTGCCGGTGCCGCAGCAGACGATCGCGGCGCCGCCCCTGCGCCTGCGGGTGCGCGCCAGTGCGCCGGGGCCGGAGTTGAAGTACCTGCGCCGCTGGGCCACCGATGCCGGCCTGCGCGTGCAGGTCCAGGCCGACACCGGCGCCGGCCTCAGCGTAGGTGACGGTGCGGTGCCGTTGGACGCCGCCAGCCTGGCGCGCAGCGATCTGTTGCTGCTGGACGAACGCAGCCTGGCGGCGTTGAGCGCCGGGCAGGTGTCCGTGCTGCGCCAGGCCCTGCGCGAGGGGCTGGGCGTGCTGGTCCGCAGCGGCGGCGTTCCGTCGGCCAGCGCACGGCAGCGCCTGCGCGATCTCGGCTTGCCGGTGCAGGGTGATGGCGGCAGCCATGCCGTTGCACTGCCCGGCGATGGTGATAGCGCGATGCTGGCCGCGCGTCGGGGTCCGCTGGCCGCCGGCACCCTGCCCAGCGCGGATGGCGAAGTCGCCGACCGCAGCTCGCACACGGCCGCACTGCCCGCGCTGGAAGCACTGTCCCTGCAGTCGCCCGGCAGCAATGCACTGCTGCACGACCAGACCGGCGCGCCGATCGGCAGCTGGCGCAGCGTCGGCAAAGGCCGTATCGGCCTGCTGCCGCTCACTGACACGTGGCGCTGGGTGCTGGCCGGTCGCGATGATCGCCACGGCGAACTGTGGAGCACGGTGCTGGCCAGCGTGGCCCGCGCGCAGCGTAACGGCGACGCGCTGTGGTCACCGCAGCCGCAGGCCTGGCTGGGCGAACGCGTCGCCGTGTGCGGCGTGCAGGCACCGCTGCAGGCCTTCGATGCAAAGGATGCAGGCGTGCCACTGGTCGTTGACGCCGCCACAGCGTCGCAGCGCTGCGCCGGCTGGTGGCCGCGTGCCGCAGGCTGGCAGCGGCTGCAGCATGGCGACGCGACGTTATGGCGCTATGTGTTCGACACGAAGGACGCCGCCGTCCTGCACCGCCAGGCGATGATCGATGCAACCACGCAGGCGCTGGCAACCACCGTGCCGGTCAGCGCGCAGGCGATGCAGCCGGTGGCCGGCCCGCGCTGGCCATGGTGGCTGGCGTTCGTGCTGTGCGCTTCCCTGCTGTGGTGGCTGGAGCGGCGCAGATGAAAGCCGGGGTCGGATCCCTTTCGCACGCGAAAGGGCTCTGACCCCACCACGTGGATCGCAGGCCGCATCCACGCATGGCGTGGATCTACCGGGGTCGGATCCCTTTCGCGTGCGAAAGGGCTCTGACCCCACCACGTGGATCGCAGGCCGCATCCACGCATGGCGTGGATCTACCGGGGTCGGATCCCTTTCGCGTGCGAAAGGGCTCTGACCCCACCACGTGGATCGCAGACAGCATCCACGCATGGCGTGGATCTACCGGGGTCGGATCCCTTTCGCGTGCGAAAGGGCTCTGACCCCACCACATGGGTCGCAGACAGCATCCACGCATGGCGTGGATCTACCGGGGTCGGATCCCTTTCGCGCGCGAAAGGGCCCTGACCCCACCACGTGGATCGCGGACAGCATCCACGCATGGCGTGGATCTACCGGGGTCGGATCCCTCAGCGTTTGCCCGCGCGCCGGTACACACCATCGAAGCGCACGTTCATGCCACCACATTCGCTGTTGTCCGACACCACCAGCACATCGCCCAGCAGCTGCGCGTGCACGCTGCAGGTATCCTCGACGAAATCGACCTGGCTTCCGCGCGGCGTGGCCGACGCGTTCACCGCACCGATGTGCGGCCCACCCGGCCGTTCTTCCAGCGACGGATTGGCCGACGGCCAGTAGGCATCGCCTTCCACCTGCAACTGGCTGCCACGCACGCGGATCTGCAGGCCGTTGTCGCCGTCCTTCCAGTCACCCGCCCATCCCTGCAGGGTCGGCGTCACCTGCGGCACAGGCTGCAGCTTGCTGCGATCCACCCACCCCGCGCTGCCGCCCACCTTGTTGGGGAAGAACGCGCAGCGGTACGGGCCCAGGTCGCGGCCGGTCACCACCGTATCGCCGCTCACCACGTAGCTGCGCTGGCGGCACGCGGCCTCACCCTTTTCCGGGCAGCCGTCCAGGTCGCGCAGCAGGTACAGACGCGGCGTACCCACCACCTTGGCCACGGCGAAGTCCGACTGCTGCGAGGGGAAGGCGCCATTGCGGCATGAACCGTCGTCGGCCAGTTCGCTGGCCAGCGCCAACGACGGGCCGCACAGGGCAATCAGGAAAAGGGAACGCAGCAGCATCCAGGCAGCCTCGGAAAGAAAGACGGCAGGATAGCGCCTAGTCCTGCGGCGGTGCGCCGCAGCCGTCCTGCTGCTGGCAGAACTGCAATGCGCGGCGCTGCTGGTCGGCACTCAGTTCCGGCGGTGGCCGTGCGATGGCCGACTGGATCTGGTCCGGCCCACCGGTCAGCTTGTTCAGACCGCGGCCTGCGGCGAGCACACCCTTGACCACGCCCATCATGATGTAACCCCCGCCCAGGCTGACCTGCTCCGGCGTAGGCGGTTCCTGCCAATCGCGGCTGAAACGGTTGTCGCCGAACTTCACCGGGTTCTTGAAGCGGTACAGATCCAGCGGCTGGTCGTCTTCCGGCTTCAAGGCACGAACTTCACCCAGCGTGGTCACGCTGTCCTGCGCCGGTGCGGATGCGGGTGCTGGCGTTGCCTGCATGCTGGTCTCGGTCGGCGGCGCAGGCAGCTGCTGCGCATGCGCGGTGACGGCCAGCATCATGCCGGCCAGAAGTGCTCCCTGCAGTGTCCGTCGTGCCACAGCCATTGCCCTGTCGGATGTGTCCAGTCTGCGAGCATACGCATGGCGGCTTCAGATTGTGTTGGCGCACCGTGCAGACGTTCAGGATGTGTCGCGCTGCCCAGAACGCTGCCAGCGCGGCGCGATTTGCAACAAATGTCATTGTCAGCGCCGCCTCGGATCAGCAGCCTGCAGGGTCTTTCCGATGGAGCCCGGCATGCAGCCCCGCGCTTTTTCCCCTGCCGACCTTGTGCTGCACAGATGACATCGCGGGTCGCTGTACTGGTTGCACTTGCCATGGCAACTGCCATGCTGGTGGCGGCTATTGCCGAATGGATGGCGCGCACGCGCAGCGCGCTGCAGGCGCTGCGCCAGGCACCGGTGCTGCGCTCCCTGGATGCGGGTGAACAGGCGGCGCTGGCACCCCTGCGTGCGCTGACCGGCATCACCCATGACGATCAGGTCCGGCCGCTGCAGGGCGCCCTTGCCAGCGCCAGCCATCGCCCCTGGCAACCGTTCAACGACGGCCGGCTGGGTGGCGTGCCGGTGCTGTTTCCTGCAGTCGCGCATCGTCATCTGGCCGCGTGGAATGACGCAGAGGTGGTGCTCGCTGCACATTGGGCCATCATCGTCCGCCTCAACGGCGTTGCACTGGCCGCCCTGCCCCGGGTGGGCGCAAGCCGATTGCTCGGTGAACGCCTGGAATCCGACGCGGAAGTGGCGTTGCGCCGCGGCGGCCGCCTGCGCACAGCCGGCCTGGGCACTGCCGCGATGGCACTGTGGGCCTGTGCACACACGCCGGTGTCCACCGCGCTGCCGCTGATCGTGCTGGCGATGCTGGCCGCGGGCTTGTCCTGGCCGCGCCGCCGTGGGCCGCGCACCGCGCAGCCGGTGCTGCGGGTCGCGGGGCGACTGCAGAACCTGCAGCGCACGCCGGCGCAGGCACCGGTCTGGCTGCTGGGCCGCGACCGCCGCGTCCAGCTTCCTGCGGAATGGCAGGATGCAGCGGCCTTTTCCAGAACCCGTGTAATGCAGTTGGACCTGCGCCAGCACGATGGCCAAGTGCTGGCGGCCGGGCCCCACTGGCGGCTGGCCGACGACCGCCAGGCTTTTCCAGCCAGCGGCAGCGGCTGGCACCTGGCCTGGCTGGCACTGCTGCTGGCGATCATGGGCACCGTCGCACTCTTGTCGCTGCCCGGCAACCCGCAGGCCATGCTGCCATGGTGGCTTGCGGCAGTCGGTATGGCCCTGTGGCAGGCGGTGCAGGGTGTGCGCAGCGCGGACCGCGCCCTGCAGCGTGACAGCGCGCGCCGGCAGGCATTCGCCGCGCGGCCGCCACCGCCCCGGCACTGAATGGTTTACTGCATCCCGGCCCGCGGTCTCACACCCTGAGACCCATCTGTGGTGCCATGTGACCCCTCGCAAACCGTCACCCCGCTTCCCATGGCTTACGAACTCGCCAAGCGCACTGCCGATGCCGAGCAGAAGCTCGCCACCCGCGATGGCCTGCCGGCGCGCGACGGCGCGCTGCTCAGCGCCCGCCTGCAGCGCCGCTACCACGACCGCATTACCGGCAGTTTTGCCATTCCAGGCCGCGAGGGCCGCTACGCGCCCATTCCCGAGTCGGTGCCGCCGGCCCTGGCCGCCGCGCTGAAGGCGCGCGGCATCGAGCAGCTGTACAGCCACCAGGCCGAAGCGTGGAATGCCAGCCAGCGCGGCGAACACGTGGCCATCGTCACCCCCACCGCCAGCGGCAAGTCGCTGTGCTACACCCTGCCGGTGGTCAGCGCAGCCATGCAGGACAAGGCCAAGGCGCTGTACCTGTTTCCGACCAAGGCGCTGGCCCAGGACCAGGTGGCCGAGCTGCTGGAACTCAACCGCGCCGGCGACCTGGGCGTGAAGGCGTTCACCTTCGACGGCGACACCCCCGGCGATGCGCGCCAGGCCATCCGCCTGCACGGCGACATCGTGGTGTCCAACCCGGACATGCTGCACCAGGCCATCCTGCCGCACCACACCAAGTGGGCACAGTTCTTCGAGAACCTGCGCTACATCGTCATCGACGAAGTGCACACCTACCGCGGTGTGTTCGGCAGCCACGTGACCAACGTGCTGCGCCGGCTCAAGCGCATCTGCGCGTTCTACGGCGTGCAACCGCAGTTCATCCTGTGCTCGGCCACCATCGGCAACCCGCAGGCCCATGCCGAAGCCCTCATCGAAGCCCCGGTCACCGCCATCACCGAATCGGGCGCGCCCAGCGGGCCCAAGCAGGTGCTGCTGTGGAACCCGCCGGTCATCAACCCGGACCTGGGCCTGCGGGCCTCGGCACGGTCGCAGAGCAACCGCATCGCCCGCATCGCGATCAAATCCGGGCTGAAGACCCTGGTGTTCGCGCAGACCCGGCTGATGGTGGAAGTGCTGACCAAGTATCTGAAGGACATCTTCGACCACGACCCGCGCAAGCCACCGCGCATCCGCGCCTACCGCGGCGGCTACCTGCCCACCGAGCGCCGCGAGACCGAACGGGCCATGCGTGCCGGCAACATCGACGGCATCGTCAGCACCTCGGCGCTGGAA
Source organism: Stenotrophomonas sp. SAU14A_NAIMI4_8 (assembly GCF_003086695.1). Taxonomy (NCBI): domain Bacteria; kingdom Pseudomonadati; phylum Pseudomonadota; class Gammaproteobacteria; order Lysobacterales; family Lysobacteraceae; genus Stenotrophomonas; species Stenotrophomonas sp. SAU14A_NAIMI4_8. The sequence goes on along the minus strand of NZ_CP025999.1, from coordinate 153,865 downwards.
CTGGGCGTGGATATCGGCAGCCTGGACGTGGTGATCCTCAATGGCTACCCCGGCAGCGTGGCCGCCACCTGGCAGCGCTTCGGCCGCGCCGGTCGCCGCCAGCAGCCCGCACTGGGGGTGATGGTGGCCAGCTCGCAGCCGCTGGACCAGTACGTGGTGCGCCATCCGGACTTCTTCGCCGAAGCCTCGCCCGAACACGCGCGCATCGCGCCGGACCAGCCGCTGATCCTGTTCGACCACATCCGCTGTGCCGCCTTCGAACTGCCGTTCCGGGTCGGCGATGGCTTCGGCCCGATCGATCCAGAAGTATTCCTGGAAGCGCTGGCCGAAACCGAGGTCATCCACCGCGAAGGCGAGCGCTGGGAATGGATCGCCGACAGCTATCCGGCCAACGCGGTCAGTCTGCGCGCGGTGGCCGATGGCAACTTCGTGGTGGTCGACCGCAGCGATGGCCGCCAGCAGATCATCGCCGAAGTGGATTACTCCGCCGCCGCGCTCACCCTGTACGAAGGCGCCATCCACATGGTGCAGTCCACCCCGTACCAGGTGGAAACGCTGGACTGGGAAGGCCGCAAGGCCTATGTCACCCGCACCCACGTGGACTACTACACCGACAGCATCGACTTCACCAAGCTCAAGGTGCTTGACCGCTTCGACGGTGGCGTGGCTGGTCGTGGCGATTCACACCATGGCGAAGTACACGTGGTGCGCCGCGTGGCCGGCTACAAGAAGATCCGCTATTACACCCACGAGAACATCGGCTACGGGCCGGTGAACCTGCCCGACCAGGAACTGCACACCACGGCGGTGTGGTGGCAGTTGCCGCAGGCGCTGCTGCTGCGCGCCTTCGCCAGCAAGCAGGATGCGCTGGATGGTTTCCTCGGCGCGGCCTATGCGCTGCACATCGTCGCCACCGTGGCGGTGATGGCCGACGCGCGCGATCTGCAGAAGTCGGTCGGCAATGGCGATGGTGCCTGGTTCGCGATTGCCGACCAGAGTGGCCGTGGCCAGCTGCGCGGCAGCAATGGCGATCCCGGCGTGGTGGAACTGCTGCAGGAATTCGTGCCCACCGTGTACCTGTACGACAACTTCCCTGGCGGCGTTGGCCTGAGTGAGCCGCTGTGGCAGCGCCAGGCCGAGCTGGTGCAGCGCGCGCGTGAACTGGTGCAGCGCTGCGACTGCAAGGCCGGCTGCCCGGCCTGCGTGGGCCCGGTGCTGGCCGCGCAGGAAGAGGACGAAACCTCGCCACGTGCGCTGGCACTGCGCGTGCTGGACCTGTTCGATGCACACGCCTGCCAGCACGTGCCGGACGTGGTGGTGACCACGCGCGACCCGATGGAGCTGCTGGCGCCGTGAGCCTGAGCCTGGACAAACTGCGCCTGCTGCGCAGACAGGCCGGTGACCCGAAGGCCAGCGCGCCGGCCGTGCCCGAGCCGCCACCCGCAGCACCGCCCCCGGTGGCCGCCAACGATGCACGGCAGCCGCCCGCCGAACGCTCGGTGTTCGCCTGGGTGGAACAGGAAATCCGCCACAAACCGACCGGTGCCGCCGCGCCGGCGGCGGCCGCTGCACCGCTGCGGCGGCCGGAGGTGGGCAGCCTGCATCGCCTGCTTGGCCTGCGCACGCGCGGCGGTCCCGCACCGGCACGCGCCAGCGCGCAGGATCGGCAACTGCCCGGCGAGGAAATCGCGCCGGGCCTGTTCCTGATCGAATCGCTGCAGCCACAGCCGATTCCGGCGCAGCCGCTGTCCTTGGACTTCGCCCGCCGCGATGGCCAGTACGTGGCCGCGCGCGACCTGCTGTTCTTCGATACCGAAACCACCGGTCTGGCCGGCGGCACCGGCACCCGCGCCTTCATGATCGGCGCCGCCGACTGGCATGCCTGCCCGCAGCGCGGCGAAGGACTGCGCATCCGCCAGCTGCTGATGTCCACGATGGCCGCCGAAGATGCCATGCTGGCCACCTTTGCCGGCTGGCTGCAGCCGTCCACGGTGTTCTGCAGCTACAACGGCCGCAGCTACGACGCACCGCTGCTGAAGGCCCGCTACCGCCTGGCCCGGCAGCGCGACCCGATCAGCGCGCTGGACCATGTGGACCTGCTGTATCCCACGCGCCGCCGTTATCGCGGCAGCTGGGAAAACTGCAAGTTGTCCACCATCGAACGCCAGCTGCTGCGGGTGGTACGCGAGGACGACCTGCCCGGCTCGGAGGCACCCGGTGCGTGGCTGCGCTACCTGCGCGGTGGCGACGCCCTGAACCTGCGCCGGGTGGCCGACCACAACCACCAGGACGTGGTGACCCTGGCCCTGCTGCTGCAGCGGCTGGTGCGCGAGGAACAGCGCGAGCGCGAGACGCTGGCGCTGGTCGGGCAGTAGCGCTGCGCGGATTCAGGCAGCGTTGACACAGCTGACACGCGCAGCGGCGACACTGCCGGTTATTCCATCCTGCGGAGTCGTGCCCATGCGTTCTTCTTCCCTGTTACTGCTGGCCGCCATCCTGCCGTTGGCTGCCTGCAGCCACGCCGGCGGCAGCAGCACCGCCGATACCGGCAGCCTGCCGGCCAAGGTGTCCGATGGCCCGCAGGAGTGCCGTCCCGAAGCGCTGGAGGCATTCACCGGCAAGACTGCCGATGAGGCCACCATCAAGAAGCTGGTGGCCGACAGCGGCGCGCGCAATGCACGGGTGGTGAAGCCGGGCATGGCGGTCACCATGGACTTCCGCCAGGACCGGGTCACCGTGCAGGTGGACGCGCAGAACAGGATCGAGCGCGCCAGCTGCGGTTGATGTAATCGCGCCAGCGCTACCGGACGCGATCGATCCGGTAGCGCCGGGCCATGCCCGGCGAGCGAAGCGGTCCTACAGCTGCTGGGCCTTGCCGCTGGCCATGGCGCGGGCGATCACCTGCTTCACCTGCGCCGAGGCCTGCGCCTGCAGCTGGGCCTGGCGTTCCCCCAGTTCGGCCTGCTGGCTGCCCAGCGCGGACTGGCGCAGGCCCAGCTGGGCCTGCTGGTCGGCCAGCTCGCTGATGTCGCGGCTGTGTGTGTCCTGCAGGTCCTGCATTGCACGACGCACTTCGGCGTCGGCCGCGCGGGCAATCGCGGCATCGTCGGTCACACCACGTGTCGCCCTTGCCGCCTCGGCCGCAGCCTCACGGTTGATGTCGGTGGCGCGCACGGCCTTGCTGGCCACCTGCGTCGCCACGCGGGCGATTTCACGCGCGTGTACCGCCTGCTTGCGGCCCAACTCGCCCTGCTGGCGCCCCAGCGCGCCCTGCTCGCGGCCCAGTTCACCCTGCTGCCGGCCCACTTCCGCCGATTGCGCGTAGACGCGCTGCAGCGGTTGGATCAGCGCCGGGTCACGCACGGCGTAGCGCTTGTTGCCCTCGCGGAACCACAGCACCGGACCTTCGCGGCCGACGTCGCGGCGGGCCTGCTTGATGTCGTCGATGGTGGCGCTGGCGTAGCTGCGGCCGTGGTCGATCAATACGTGGCCACGCTCCATGTCGTTGCCCAGGTGCAGCTGGCCGACGGTGGTGAAGCTGTCGTCATCGTCTTCATCGACCGGCGGGGCCGACGGTGCGGGCGGCGCGGCGGGAGCGGCCGGCGGTGCTGGCACGGCGGGCAGCGCTCGCGCCGGGGCGGCAGGCGCCTTTGGTGCAGCGGGCGCCACTACCGCAGCCGGCGGCGGCGGCGGGGCGGGCGGTGCCGGCGGCACCGGGGCAGCCACCAGCTGCATCGGCGCCACGCTCAGCGCCAGTACCAGGGTGGTCAGCGCGGCCGCCAACACGCGCGGGCAGGACCGGCGCGGCTGCAGCGAAAGCAGGCGGCGCTTCAGGCTGGTGGTGCTGGGTGCAGCGCTGGCCACGCCCAGATGCGGCGCGGGTGCCACACCCAGCTGCAGCAGCAGGCGGCCATAGGCATGGCGGCTGGCACCGTGCTGGCCGACCACCGCCGCATCCACCGCTTCCTCGCGGGCCTGGGCATATTCGCGCACGGCCATGCGCAGCAGCGGATGGAAGAAGAACAGGTGCTGGGCCAGGGCCGGCAGCAGCCCCCACTGCAGGTCACGGCGCTGCAGGTGCTGCAGCTCGTGGGTCAGCGCCAGGTCCAGCGCGTCGCCCTGCAGCGCATTGGCACCGGCGGGCAGCAGCAGCACCGGGCGCAGCGGCCCGACCAGCTGCGGTGCGTCCACCTGCGCGCTCATCCACAAACGCGGTGCACGGCGCAGGCCATGGGCATCGGCCGCCAGTTGCAGCGCCTGCACCAGGGCGGCGTCTTCGCAGGGGTGCGCGGCGGCCAGAAGCGCGCGGCACTGCCGCCATTCGCCGAAGGTGCGCCATGCCATCAGCAGCACGCCGGACAACCACAGCGCGGCCAGCGCCAGTGCCCACACGGCCAGCGGCGATGCGCCGGTACCGATGGACGCGGCGATGTCGTGGGTCTGGTCGATCGGCGCGGCGGCCAGCAGCTGCGCCGACGCTTCGGGCGCAAGCGGATAGATCGCATCGGCGGCCAGGTCGGTGGTGGTCATCGCCACCTCGGCGGGGGGCGGCAACCAGGCCAGCTGCAGCGGTTGGCTCCAGGCCAGGCCGAACACGGCCTGCAGCGACACCAGCCACCACAGGCGGCAGCGCGTGGCCGCCGACAGCGACGGCAGCCGCTTGCACACCAGATACACCAGCCCCACCAGCAAGGCAGTCTGCAGGCTGGTCCAGCCCAGCCGTTCCAGCAACGCGATCAGCATCGTGGTATCCATGGCTCAGCCCTCGTGACGACGCGATTGAAGTTCGGCGACCAGCGCTTCCAGCTCGGCCAGTTCGTTGTCACTGACCTGCTGGCGCTGCGACAGATAGGCCACGAACGGCGACACCGAGCCCTGCAGGGTGTTGTCGACGAACTGGGCCACCGCGCCCTGCAGCACGCTTTCCGGGCCACGGGTGGCCTGGTAGCGGTAGACACCGTCCTGTTGCTGGCGCTGAAGATACCCCTTCGCCCGCAGGCGCTCCATCATGGTCAGCACGGTGGAACGGGCCAGCCCGCGGGCCTCGCCGTAGCCACTGGCGACCTCGCCGACACTGGCCGGCGCATGTTCATCGATGTACTGCAGCAGGGCCAGTTCCTGGTCCCCGATGGTCTTGCCGCGCATGACACCACTCCATTGACTACACGTGTAGTTACTGTCGGCGTGACGACATATGTAGTCAACCCCCCGGAAGTCATGGGCCGACGAACGGTAGGGGAGTGAGCGGGGTCAGTATGCAGGGGCGTAAAGATTGTCGTAAACGACAAATCGGCAGCGAATTTCAGAAAAGATTGTCGTATACGTCAAATCGACGGCGAATTTCGGAAAAGTTTGTCGGTCGGCGGCCTGACGCAGAGCGTCGAGATGCTCTTTTGGCTGCATCCGTGAAGGACCCGCGCCTCAAATCGCGGACTTGATCCGTCCAATTTGATCGCTGCGGCGACCACCGGGTGCGGGTGGTCGCTCTTCAAGATCGACTATGGATCGTGGCTGGTTACGACCAAACGAGTGTCGTCGGCCTTTCCCCATGTTCCTGCGAGTTTAGGGGCTCAAACGCAGGAATCTTGCGTAGCGCTGTCAGCCACGACGCAATCCCAGACACTCACGTGTTCGGCTGCGTCGCCTTACGGTTCCAAGGCATGCGCATCAGTACGCGTGCCAGCCCGCAGAACCCCGAGACCCCAGCGAAGAGAAGCCCAGCTCCCACGAAGCCCGAGAGCGCGTGAAACCAAGGCGAGACCGTAGCACCGGGCACGGCTCCGAGCACGATCAGGGATGGCGCGCAGATCAACGAAGCGGCAGGGATCGTGCCCTCCGATCCCGTGAGCTAGTTCGAGGGAATGCTGTCCCGGGGAACCCGCCCAACTGATGAGCGCGCATGGAGTGTCCGCTTCCGGCCAGAAGCGGACATCGGAACGCCCGAGTTAAGCCGCACCGCGCAGCAGCGTCGGCTCGGAAGAATTGTCAGGAGGCAGGCCGCGAGACGAAGGCATAGATTGCTTCCTCTAGGCTGACGTTGCCGCCGTTTATGCGCTCAAGATAGAACGGCGAGAACTCATCCTGGCCCATGATTTCCTGAATCTTGCTGCTGGACAGGGTATAGAAGAAGTCGCTAGCCGCCGTGGTCGACGCTGGCTCGTTGTTCGCCTGATGCTGTTTAGCTCGCGCCAGACAATGTTGGGCGAGGTGTACCGTGTCACGTGCGGCGACAGGACGCACCAAATCTTTTGGGTTCTGGATCGAGCCATCCGCGAGAACTCCCGTATACATCGACGGCTCGCGGCCCAGGCGCAGGCTGCCCATAAGTTCAAGGGAAGTATCAAGCGCCTCCTTCATGTTCTCTCGCTGCGTTAGGCTCAGCGATGGTCCAAAGGCGGCAATGATCTTTGACTTGTGATCCAGAAGGTTGTTCCAAGTCTTCTTGTGAACTTTCCGATCCGCCAGGTTTCGACCTGCCGCGCCAAACGCTAAAGCAGATTTGCCGACTTCCTCGATGGCCGCAACAGCAAGGAAGTAGGCGCGCGCGAAATGCTCGCCACTTAGCAACGCTTCCGCCTCTTCAACTAGCGCAGCGGCGTTATTAAGCGACGCGCCCGAAAGCTTCACGAGTATTTCCCTACTGAGTTCTCTCATATGCCGCCTATCGCCAATATTAAGCCGACCCGCGAAGCCGGTTCGGCCTGAATGAATTATTAGTCATCAACCCAGATTACCTCGCGGACTAACGCGCCGTCGGCGGCGTAGCCCAGGATGACATGCGCAGTGTGTACATAGCCAAGCTCCTCTCGGAACGCTTGGAGTTTGAGCTCGTCGTATGCGGCGTCCTCTCCAGGTTTCTTGAGTTCCAACACGACGATGTTGTTTGCGTCCGTGTTGCGCTCATGCACCAGAATGTCAGGGAACACGGTGGCTGCACGAATCCCGCGATCCAAAGCATTGCGAGGCGGGAGCTTGAGTCTTTTGGGGTCACCGAAATGGCGGTTGTACTCGCAGTCCACGGTAAGCGGCGGCCGAATAGCCTCCGAAAGCGCCATGTAGTGGGCGAGCCGGTAAGAGAGCGAACGCTCCGTAACGCGAAGATCAAGCAATGCAGAGTCATTCTGCACCAGCTGATCAATTGCGGAATTGACTAGAGCGGCGGCCTGTTCTCGGGTCATCGACAATTCTTCCAATGATGACAAACGCCTGAATTAAGCCGTGTCGCGAAGCGGCATCGGCTTGAATGAATTGTTAGCCTTTTGCATTGGGCACCAGCATGGCGATTCTTGAGATGCGACCGGGCAGCCTTCGCAGGAACCACTTATCAAGCTTTTCTAGCGCGTCGTGATACTCCAACGGGGTGTATTTGCTGCCAGCGCCCATTGTGAGATCGTCAGCTGCGACATAGAACTCGGCGGGGAATACTGGGAAGTTAGGGGTACCCCCCCAAACTGGGTGAGGGATCCGAGCTATGGGAAAGTCGTGCTCCTTCGGCTTTGGATGAACGACATTGTTGCGCTCCGAAATCAGCGCGACAAGGCGTTGGTACACCCAGTATTGCTTGTCGAAGCGATACTTGTGCGACGTGAGAAGTACTGGCAATGCATCTAGCTTGCTGCGGAAGGTCATTGTGAGCAAAGCATTGCCATAGTCCTTCTGATCTTGCCCCCACTTGTCAGCGGCATGTTCTAGGAGCGCATCATTGAGGATGGCCTCTAAAGCCGCGGCGCACATTACAACGTAGGCGACCGTTAAAGCGTCTGGTCGTCGGGATGCTTGATACGTGTCACGGAAGATCCGGAGCATCCGTTCAAATTTGACGCTCGCGCGAAAGCTGACTTTCATGCTTTCGCTAGTTGGTGCGCGGCGGCGTTTGGGCATAGGGCTAACTACCTAATAGCCGGATCCCTGGGTCCGGTTATACGACCTACCCACAGCCCTCCGTATGGTGGGCTATCCCCTTGATACGGCTCGATCTTAAGACGGCACGGTTCGGCTAACAAGCCAAAGTATAACCGGACCCAGCAGGGTGCAGAGCCTGCGCCACATCGGAAGTCCGCTTTGAGTCGCATCTCGCCGAACTTCCTAGGCTGAAAGCAGCAGCATCGCTCCCTTTAGAGGGGGAACGGTCATGAAAGTTCTCCGAGCCTGGGCCGCGCCGTTTGGCCTGAAGCGCTGCTAGAGTTCGCATAGCACGTTGCGAATGACAGCTCGCCCTATCCCTCATGTCACCGGCCATCCCATGCCCAGTCGATCCGACGACCTGTTTGCACGCCTTGCCGCTGCCGAAAACGACGCGGCAGCATTGCGGTCGGTTCTAGCCGAGATCGCCGCGCTAACGGCGACTGCGGAGTCGTTTGAGTTCACCCACTGCATTCAGCTGATCGCGCAATCGCCGGCACTTGCCAGCGCCGCCTTGGGGGATTGGCTGATCACCGCGACGCGAATGGACGCGGCGCGTCTCCTGTTGCAGGAGATGAACATCTCCAACTTAGCGGGTGAACAGTTGGTTGCCTTCGAGCCAGCACGTCTAGAAGCTGCGGACGCAGTATTGGTGGGATATCGCTTGGCCGCCTTCGATGCGGCCCCGGCTGTTGTACTGGGCTGGATCGTTGCTTGCTTCCGGGCCGACATGGACCCGAATGGAAAGCGGCTAGTCGCGCTGTTGAGTCATGAGGCACAACAGTACCCCGGTACGACCAGACGGCTGCTGGAGAGCCTAGACCCCGACCTTGTCGCCCGCTATCCCGTGCTGGAGGAGATTCGTCTGGCGATGACTGCGGCTTACGCTGCGCGCGTGGCGGCTCCTCGGCTGAAAGAGCTCATGCTGTCGGCAGATGATCGGGAAGTTCTGCGTCGACATCGATTGCGCGAGCAGCGAGACATTCACCGGCAGGCCGAGGAAGCCTCAGTGCTCATGAAGTTCATTAAGCGCTCTCACTTTAAGTACGCCTCCGAGGTCTCGCTCGAGTTCGATGTGGGTGGCGCAACTTCCGAGCAGTCGCTTGCGATGCAGGAGCATGAGTTAGCGACGGAGTTGCCGTTCCTCGCGATGACTGACCCCCTGAGACTGTTGTTCCTTCGCAGGAAGCTTCTGGAGGGACAGGCGCCGTGAGTATTCGTTTGGTGCTGACTCATTACTTGGCCACGCTGCGCGAGCGCAACGAGCTAGATGCGCTGTTACCGGAGTTGCTAGTCGCTATGGGTCACAACGTACTTAGCCGAGCGCAGGTCGGCGTGCCACAAGGCGGTGTTGACGTGCTCTCGAGCCTAGCGGCACCGGACGGCCCGGAAGAAGCATTCTTGTTCATCATCAAGTTTGGCGACATCGGTCGTGAAGATTTGTACGCCGGTGCGCAGTCCATCCAACCGTCTGTGCGGGAGGCGTCTACGGAGTATGTGCAAAACCGCCTACCGGCCAATCTTCGCGGCGGGCGCAAGCGGTTAATCGTGTTGTCTAATGGCGAATGGAAGCAGGCCGCGCAGGCTGGCTTCAAAGTGCTGAGCGACGAGGTAGCGACGCAGGCGGGGTGTTCACTCGAGTTCTGGGGCATTGATCAGCTCGCCACCCTGATCGAAGCGCACCTGCTCGATGAGTCGCTTCTGCTGAAGGCCGGGCGCGATCACCTGCGTGCCGCCATCGCGACGCTGGACGATAGCCATGCCGCCGAGCGTAGTTTCCGCCGGTTCGTTGACGACGTACTCGATGGTAGTTCGGCTGGCAATTCGGCAGCAAGACGCCGCGCGTTCCTTAAGCGCTGCGCTGCGGCCGAAATGGGCTGGGCCGTTTTCGACATGTGGGGGCAATCCGAGTCCAACCTCAAGCCCAGTGTCGCGGGCGGCGAGTACTTGCTGCTGAAGATTTGGTCAGAGGCAGTCGGGGCCGGACTCGACTGTAATGCAGAGTTCTTGACTCGATTCGAAGGTTTCAAGGTACGTCTCTGGCTGGCGATGGGTCGGTACTCCGACAAGGTCTGGCCACAGCTGCAAGACCCCTATGCAGTCATGGGCTACGCAGGGCACGAGGTGCTCTACAACAGGCTGGTCCTCGAGGAAGCGGGTAGGCTGGGCTTGCTCCTGTTGAGCCCACCACACTCCTCAGAGTCGCAGGCCGGCCGCACCGCGGCGCATGAGCGCCTGGTAGCGCTGCTCAACGCCCATCAGGGTGCGCGCCTTCCCGCATTGGATGGCCAAGCCATCGACCTGTCACTCGCGTTGGCGGGCCTGATGTCCGAGGGCGACTTCGCGAGCGTGGACTCGTTGGTCATGGATGTGGCAGATCGATTGGTGCTGGCCGCACGCGACGGGCGCCTCCTCCCCGTTACCACCGACTTGGTGGAGGACGCGATCGCTCTGCGGGCGGGCGATGTGGAGTCCGGTGAGGTGTGCCGAACTAGCACCCTTGTGCCAATGCTGGCTGCGGTCGCCGCTTTCGTCGATAACGAGGTTGCACTGCACAGCTTGCGCGAGACCCTGAGACCGCTCATGCCCGAGGCCACGCTTGAACGTTGGTTTCCGAAGGCCGAGATCGATCAGATCGCCGCGCGTCGACCGGAAGGCTTACCTGGCGTGTCACGAGGACTCCGCACGCTCGGGGCGACGTGTGCTGCCGAAGCGGCTGCAGCAGTCGCCTTACCGCCGGGAGCTGCTGCCCCAGGTGACGTCACCTGCGTTGCACGTAACCAAGCGGTAGTCCTGGCACTTTCGGCGCGGGTGTTCCGACACCCACTGCCGAGTTGGTTCCTCGAGCAGTTTCGCCGTCCATCGGCACCGCCCGTGGGAGCACCGGCGCCGACCGAGCCAGCCGCCTAGCGAACCAAACGGCTCGGCCAGCAGGCTCGACTCAATGCAGACATCGACGTGGTACAGGTTATCGGGCCCAAAGCTGGCGCGCTATTCGCTCAGGCAGACTCCGAGGAGGATCGAGTATCCGCTTTGGGTCGAGCAGGCTCTAGCACTCTTAGCCGCTTTGCCTGGCGCCGGCGCGGCTGCTTTCGGCCAGAAGCGGACCTTCAACACCGCTTTGCCTGAATGGTCGCGTCATGCCTTGGTGCGGATTTGCAGCCTCGATTCAACAGGACCGTTTACAGGAATGCGGTCTGGCGTCCGTCGCCATCGCATTGCATCGATCGGCAGTACGCACGATCGCAGCACAACACAATCATCGGCAGTGTCCCTGATCTGAACTTCACTCATGGCCATGAATGCTCAGTACGTGTCGATTGGTGTCGTCGCGTCGAAGGCGAGCTCCTCACCGCGATCCAGTGCAGTCTCAAGAATGTGGGGATGGCGGGATTGTTCCGAAACCCCGTGGAGGCAGGCCAGTTCCTGGATGAAGGGATCGTCTGACTTCATCAACTCATGTCCGCGCTCCTGCCACATAGCGAAGCGATTGAGCTCATCGTCGACCGGACCGACAACGCTGATGCCGTTTGCTCGCAAGATGGCCAAGCCCTGACGTTCAGCAGAATTCCAAGATTCGATTCGGCAAGTGATTTCGCCGGGAATCAGTTTCAGGATCTGAGCAGCCGATTGCGCGGCATTGCTTCCCATTCGCAGAAGATGCGTGATATCTCGCGTGCCGACCGCATGGATTATTTCTGCGAGCATAGCGAGCTCTGGGTATTGCCGCAGGCGCTCTGCAATCAAAGGCAGATCTTCAGTCTTGGCCAGGTATAGGAGTCGGCCTGCGAAATAGCGAATCTTGGGGATGGCTCTTTTTCGTACATAACCATCCAACTTCGGGCCAGCCTCAAGGATACGAAGTAAACGCTCAGTGTACTCCCCGCGAAGAGTCTGAGCGGAGAGCAAAAGCATTTTTGGCGTAGCCTGTCGGAATATCTTTTCTAGCAACCACGGATAACGTCGCAGCTGGTCGAGGAAACGCTCCTGATAACTCGCATCACCGACTTCAACGCTGTAATCCGGCAATGGAATCCTGAATCCCTCTTCAGCAAATCTGGCGGCAAGCCCGGCACGAGACGAAGGCTGTGAAATCAGAAACTGCTTTAGATCGCGGGCGAAGAACATCCAGCCTTGTGAGTCGTTGCCACCGAAATCTTCTTCCCCTGCTAGCCAATCACCCGCAGCAAGCTCGAAGTCCTTGCTTGCATCGACGTCATGTAAGTCAAGTCCTAACTCACTCAACAATGCCGCCAATTGAGCGCGACCCATAGCGACCTCCGATGGTGATCCCACCAGCACTACATCATCCACATAACGGAAGTAACGGCTCGGGAAGGCCGCTGACATTGCGTGATCAACATCACGCAACACGAGATTGGCAATCAGGTGACTAAACATAGGGCCAGTTAACAGCCCTTTGCCACGATCAGCGCTTTGGCCTACCAGCGCGTGGTCGGCCAAGAGTTTCATACCCAACTCACGAGTTAGGGGGGGCATCTGAGCTACATCGCACGCCTTCAGCCAGGCGTGGGTTGCCAGCTCACCGGAGATACTCGGATAGAAACGTTTGATATCGGTATAGCGCACAACCTGACCGGCGTCAGCTTTGCATGCGGCGGCTATTTTCCTGTGCCGCTCTTGTAGTCCCGAGAAATATGGCTTGTAAACGCCTTGAGAGTCTTCGCCTTCCGCCAGGCGATAGCTGAAGACGAAATCGGGAGAGCGAAATGCTGCGTGCCGGCTGCACTCCGCGAGTAACGCAGCTTCCGCGAACGACTCATTAGGCCCAGGCAGAAAAATGTCGCGGTATCCGACCTGACCGTCAGCGCGAATATCCTTGAAGTGCAGGGACTGAAAATAGGCGCTCCTGTTGCGGCTCATCACGAGATGTAGAGAAACCTTCTCGGCCCAGCGATCCCTGCCTGCGCATAGATTGGCGAAATAATAGCGCAGCCCAAGGTAGGCCATGATGTCGCGAGTGCGGTACTGATTGGTCGCCCGCAGTGCGAGTAGCTGTGGCCTCATGCCTTCGCTCCATTCAAGGGTAGATCAAAGCGCTGAATTACTAGACGGACGTCAAATTGGTGGGCCTTCAGTGGATGCTGAACGCAGGCGCTACTTTTGCCAAGGTTCTCAACGACGAGAGCTTCCTGCTCCTCCTTGGACTGATGAGTTGAGAACAAGTTTTTGAACCAAGCAAGGGCTCGTCCGAAGAAGCCACCTGACCCAAGTACCTTGTTCGTTTGCGGCTCGATCCAAAGTACAAAACTGTTAAGGGCTCGGCCGTGTACGAACAGGCTTTCAAATTGGGGGATAGCCTCTTTCCACTTCCCTTCGCCCTGTAGAAAGCCAGAGAAATTAGCCAGCACAATGAGGCGGGCTGAACAGTCTTGGCCAAGCACGGTCAGGCGATTGGTCAGGTCCGCGGTAGAGAATTTACCCAATGCATCCCACCGCAGAAATTCGGCAGAGACCCATATCGCCTGCTCAGCCAATGCATCCTTGATGTGATCCATGGCTCGGCTGGCATAGTCTCGCGCGAATTCCGACAACTCTCCTCCTACAACCTTGACGTGTAGCGGGTGGCGCGGAACGCGGCCTTGGCGCCGCAACTCAGAAATACTCGCCAGCATCGTCAAAACCGCTGCGCCGGAACCGCAAGGCAGATCAGCTAGCAACACGGTCCCACCCGAAAAAACCTTCGCAAACGCGTCTGAGACCCCTGCAAGTTCGTCCCGAGGATCAAGCAAGCTCAGTTGAACACGCGCCGAGGAGCCACTGAAGCGCCATGCCAGGTGGTCATCAGTCTCCTCCTGGCTCAATCCACCGATTTCTCCTTTGGGAACAGGCTGCAGTGCCTTTTCCTCCAGTCCTGCGTGCCGCAGTAAGTGCCCCCATGCGGCGAGCAGCGATGGAGCAAGACGCAGGCACTTCAATCCAGGGTGCCAAAGCGTTTCCGGGATATCTTCAGGATTAATAAGTCGGGCCATCAGTTCAAAGAACCTCGGCAATCAGCGCTTGGGCCATAAACACCCGTTCGGTTTATGCGGCGGCGAGGCGGGCTTTGAGAGTTGAGGGCAGAGCCAACATCTCTGGGACTCGATGGACCTTGTAGCCGCGCACGACGAGGTGCCCATCGGTGAGAGCAACCTTCAATCACTTGAAAGTCGTTGCTCCAGCCCCTGGTTGCGATGGAAGGTGCAATGAACTTCGTGCAGATTTCCGACTCGGATAGCGTTCTCTTTTCCATGGCCCGTGCTCTTGTTTCTTTATTCCCAAAGAATGATACCGAATCGCACAGCCTTTCATATACAGATGATGTCCGCTTCGGGTCGATAGCGGAATCTAGCATTCTTGGTCGCGTTGTCTGGCGCCGGCATGTCTGCTTCCGGCCAGGAGCGGACCGTCGCAATCCACCAGTAGAGTCATTCATCGCCAAAACGCACATCCAACGGAGGCGGCCGCGCGGAACGCCGGCAGCCCTGAACTGTCCACAGACCGGTCGATGTTCCGTTACCACGGTCTTGACCGACTGGATGTGCAGTGCCGACTGGCTCACCGAAACGCAATTATCAATTTAGCGACCACACCTACTCTTCGCATTGCCAAGTAGATGGAGCGAAAAGCGTGAGAGTTTGGACCAAGGTTGTGGCCGCCCTGTTGGGCTGCAGCAGTTGGATTCCACCGCCGGTAGCATTGTAGAGTTCGGCAATACCGAGGCATTGAAGCAGGCAGCGATACACGGGGGAGGAATTGCGTGGCTCCCAGGCATCAGTTTGACGCGCGACCTGCAGGACGGAAGTTTGGTTCGCCTTCCTATAGATTCGCTTGCGATCGAGCGTTCATTCAGCATCATCCGTCGTGAGGGCGCATACGAAGTCCCGGCAGTGGATGCTTTCGTAGGAGTGATTCAGAAGAATTCTCACTGTTCCACGATCTGACTGCCTGCACTTGATGGCGAAGGCTGGTCGCTGCGAAGGATCAACGCGTACCGCGGCGTGGAGATGAGGCACGCAGGTAGCCCCAGTATCCGTCGGTGCCTGAGTAGTAATGCAGCCACGCTGCCCGCACTCGGGGGAATTTCAGCACTCTTGGGAACGAAATTTCCCACAATGCAGCCATATCGCCCGCACTCGCGAGCGTTTTCATTGGCTAACATTGTCAGCAGGTGAGCTACAGGCCTATCTAGACCAGATGTTCTGCGCTGCGCCAGCGGCGATGCACATCTCCAAACTCCTGTTTGGAGCGCACTTGCATCACGCACAGCACCGGCCGGCCTGGAGGCACCTATCTTGGAAAACGAGTCTTTGATGCAGTGAGGCGCTGCCTCTCACGATGGAGATCGCGCATGGACAACCTGAGTACCTTTGCCCAAATGGGCATATTTTCCGGCATAGCCTTACTGTTCCCAATCTCCATTGTCATCACGATCTTCATCATCATTCGCGCTCAGAACAAAGCCGAAGCTCGGGCCAGACCCCGCCGAAGGAAGCGAGCGCGGCGAAGTGCCCAGGCACGACTGCCGGTGTCGGTCAAATGGCCAGCCACAGCGGCGAACGATGACTGAAGTTGCTGGGGACTGTTCAACAGCTCCCAATGACTATCAGGCCACTACGATATTCAATCTTTCGTTGCCGATTTGATCGCGCCTGCAGAGGGCGCTGGCCTACTGTGAGCCCTGGGTTTGATGCTTCGAATGCGCTGTAATCGATTACATCCAAAATGAGACTTGAATCACACCTTGGCAGCCCAAAGAATGAAGGGGTCGTCAAGGAGGGATCACATGGAACAGGCTCATGAAGACGCAGAAGTAACATCACCAGACTCTTCGGCCGGAAGCGGCCGATTTCACACCACAGGCAACATTAAAAAGCTTGTCTGGGTGAGATCCGCCGGCCACTGTGAGCTCTGCGGCCAAGACCTTACTTGCGACTTCCGCGTCAGCCAGGAAATGGCATGGGGTGAAGTTGCCCACATCATGCCTGCTAGCCCGAAGGGTCCTCGAGCTGACCCCAGCCATGGAGCGCAGGAGGCAGCTGATCTCACCAACGATACGAACAACTTGATGCTTCTCTGCCCTGGTTGCCACGATAGGGTGGACAGGGATGCCGATGGCTACCCCACTTCAGACCTTACAGAGCTGCATCAAGCATTTCAGGAGCGAATTCGACTGGCGGCGAGCGTGCCGGATGCCGGACGCGCCATCGGATTGATTGTCCAGGGTAGCAACTTCGTCACCAATGCCGACATCTCCAAGCGAGACCTCGCGATGGCGATGTCTGCTGAAGGGCTGTCCGCCTTTGGAGACATCATCAAGATCACGCTCAAGCCGCCTGGTGCAGATGGGCGAGATCAACGCTACTGGGCAAACATCAAGGACGAAGTGCGGCATCACCTAGAGCGACAACTAGAGAGACGTGGCGGCCGCTACGGAGATCAACCTGCTCTGGCTGTGGTGGGCTTGGCGGACATCCCCACGTTGATCATGCTCGGCCAGACTATCGGGGATCGATCCAACCGGGTGATGTTCTCTAAGAGCCGCGACCACGGCCTACGCTGGCCCGATCCCTCTGCTGCGCCACCGAACTACCAGCTTCACATCCCTGATGAAGGGGCGGAGCCAATTGCACTGGTCGTCTCCATCTCAGCGAAGATTCCAGAGCGGGATGTACTCCTGGTGGTTCCCAACGCACGCATTGCGACGCTCACGATCGAAGATCCTCGTTACTCGATTGTCAGCAACCGCGGCGCCATCTCCGCGTTCAGAGATGCTCTGCAGATACTCATGAGCCATCTTGAAGCCTCTAGCCCCGAGCCCATCCATCTATTCATCGCCGCACCGGCCGCTTTCTGCGTTGAACTTGGCGCACTGATGACAACGGAGCATCAGCACCCTTACGTAGTCTACGACCGCGAAAAAACCCAAGACGGACGTTTCGTAGAAGCCTTCACAATCACCCCTGGAGATCGTGCATGACACTGCCTACCGACCACGATACGAAGCGCGATAGTTGGGAGTATTTCTTGCTTCGTGCGGCAAGATCCATATCCCTGAGCGAGTCGCAGTACGAGAAAATTGATGACCGCTACGGAGTTCTGGAGGGAATCCTCAATGCTTCTTCCAATCCAATCCTGAGTAACGCTCACATCTTCGTTCAGGGCTCCATCGGGCTCCGAACCACGATCAAGCCACTGGCAGGTGCCCCAGCCGACCTTGGAACGGTGGATGCAGATGCGATTGTATGGCTCCCAAATGCAGAGGGCGCTTCCGCCCAAGATGTACTGGATGAGATCTATGATCGAATCTCTGAAGGAACTCGCGTGGAAGCGAAAGTTAAGCTCCTCCGCCGTGGTGTCCGAATCATCTATGCGGATACGAACCCGGGCTTCCACATCGATGTCACTCCTGCTCGGGCAGTGCCTGGCAATACTGAAGCCGATGGGCAAGGAAAGCTTGAGGTTCCTGATCGCGAACTGATGGCTTGGAAAGCCAGTAGCCCGATCCCTTACATGCACTGGCTCGATGCCGCGACCAAGAAGGAGATCACACTGGAGAGCATCGCTGCGCTGTCCAGGAAGGCGTTGGTGATGGATGCCGCCACTCAAGCTCCGCTACCAGCGTATGAGCAGTACATCGACAGTGACCCCTTGCGCGCCGCCATCAAGCTCCTCAAGCGCCATCGCGATGAATGGGCGGTTAGAAGCGGAGATCCCAAGCATCGCCCCATCTCCGCTGTGATTACAACGCTGGCGACACGCGCATATGAAGATGTCGCTGCAGACTCGCACCAGCGGCCGCGGAAGCCTCTTGAAGCAATACTTGAGATCGTGGGAAACATGGCCAAGTACATCCGCTATGAGGATGGCCAGTTTCAGGTCTGCAATCCGCAAGACAGCGGCGAGAACTTTGCCGAGAAGTGGAATCGGGCCGATGAGGGCTCAGCCTACGTCCAATCCTTCTATCAGTGGCACGCGAGCGCTACAGAGTCCATGTCTATTGGACTTCAAGAGTTCCCGTCAGCGGAAGCCTTCAATGACGCAATCAAGGAACGCTTTGCCCTCGGCGGAACCTTCGTTGCGGCAGTGAACAACGAAATTCCGAACGACTGGACCATGCCAGGACGGAAGGCCGGACATACACGGAACATTGCGAGCATGGGTGCAGTGTTTGGCAGTGGTGCGTCCAGTGGTCAATCGCAAGAAGCGGCGGAGTCGCTTGACCGCCTTGGCTGAGTCAGGCACGCCTGTGGAGCGCGGCATTGCCGCGCTCCATGCCTACTTGGGTGACGATGGAGCCTCTCTGTTGCAGCCGGTTTCACCACGGCTTGGTGAGGCTGCCGTCTTCCGGCTCCCGTTGCCCGTCGACTACGCTGGGGTTCAACGCTGGCTAAGAATTGGATTTCCCCAGTCATTCCCACGATCGACCTTGAGTCTTCGGGTCGAGCCTTCGCCCTGGCTGATTTGGCCGCACGCGATGGAAACCGGACTGTGCCTGCATGGATTCCAGCAAAAGCCTGTGAACGGAAGTCCAGAGACTGTGGTCAAAGACAGTCTTTCCCGCTTGGGAAAGATCATAGAAATCTCGCTCCCAACGGCCGATCCAGCTTTCAGGAGTGAGGAGTTCCAGCGAGAGGCAATCTCCTACTGGAAGAATCAGCAGTCCGTTTCGAATCAGAGCGTCTCGCTGTTGAAGCGACCTTCGCGTTCAAGATCCCTCATTGCCGTCACTGTGCCACGCATGCGGTCACATGACGGCATTGAGCCAGTCTGGATAGCTGAAAGCGCCGGCGATATCAGCACACACATTAGGAGAGTTGCAGGCGTCCGGGTGAACATCCGGGCGCCGGCTAGCGCCGCATTCTATCTAAGGTTGACGAGCTATCCGGAGATCAAGGCCCCATCACCAGAAGGATGGCTTGCCTGGCTCAAGCCTCATGTGGCGGTAGACGACTTCGCCAAGCTTCTATTCTGGTTTGGAGAGTCGAGCTCGATGAGTAGTAGATGGGTCGCCCTGGAGCTTCCGGGTGGCAGCGACTCTGCCATCTACTGTCTGAACCTGCGGGATCACTCCCTGCTTCCGACTCGTGGAGTCACCCTAGGGGTGAGAGCGGGCCGTAGACAGGCGACACGGACCAGTCGGGACAGCCTAGTCATTGTCTCGGCCACCATCAACGTTCTTGATCGGCGCGAGATCCTATCGCGAGATCGGAGCATTGACGCTCCTCTTCTATCTGAAGCCCGCATTGTCATCGTCGGGCAAGGATCGCTGGGCAGCCCAGTTGCACTACACCT
The DNA here is from genome assembly GCF_003086695.1 of Stenotrophomonas sp. SAU14A_NAIMI4_8. Lineage (NCBI taxonomy): Bacteria > Pseudomonadati > Pseudomonadota > Gammaproteobacteria > Lysobacterales > Lysobacteraceae > Stenotrophomonas > Stenotrophomonas sp. SAU14A_NAIMI4_8. The sequence goes on along the minus strand of NZ_CP025999.1, from coordinate 134,668 downwards.
AGCTCGGGCGGGTGTAGGTCACCTCACCGTCATTGACCCCGATGAACTGACATCAGCCAACTTGGGGCGTCACGTCCTGGGTACGGATGAACTCGGTAGAAACAAGGCGCTCGCGATGCGAGACCGCTTACAGCGAGATGTTCCTATTGTTTCGGTAGTCGCCATTCCGGTGCATGTCGAACTCGCGCTACTGACGCATCCAGAGGTGTTCGAAAGCGCTGACATTGTGATCGTCACCAGTGCCGACTGGGCATCTGAGGTAGCACTCTGGCGAAAGAAGAGCGACGGCGCCAACTGGCGACTGATTCAATCCTGGAGTGAGCCCAACGCACTCGTCGGCCATGCCCTAGTCGCGCCTGCGGGCTCCGCAGATGCCCGCCCTCTGTTCACGGACAAAGGAAGGTTCAAGCACGCATTCACAACGTGGCCAGGAGGCGGCAGTGTCCCGTTACCTGCGTGTGGGCAAAGTTTCATCCCTGGTGGCGAAATTGGAATGTCAGGGGTAGCCGGCATGGTTGCACAGGTTGGAATTGCTAGCCTGGCTCACCGTGGAGAGGAACGCCTGTGGGTTAGTAGTGTGTCGAACCCGCAGCTGGCTGAAGGACTTGGGGGAAGCTACATCGGCCCTGTCCTTCCTGAGCATACGACAAGCATGACCTTGACCCGCGCGTGGCCTGAGGTGGCTCCTAATGAATGATCTTCTTTGGGAGTGGAGTTGGCCCGCCGTTGACGGCTCCGTGCTCGTACCGGCAAGCCTCCTGGAGTCGCTCGCCAGATATCGCCAACGCGCGTGGAACTTCGAACGCGGTGGACAACTCTTCATTGACCCAGCAGATCCACGCGGCCTGGTCCTCTCAGTGGCAACAGCACCAGATGGCCGAGACCGGGCCGGCTGGACCTGGCTGGAGCTTGACCCGAACCGATGCAAGGACGAGATCCGGAAGTACAACAGCCTGGGAATGCGCCTCATCGGTCACTGGCACACCCATCCTCAAAGCGTACCCAGGATCTCAACCACAGACATCAGCAGCGTCGGTCGCTTTGCACAGGCAAATGCCCAATTCCTCGAGAATCCGCTGGCAGTCATTGTCGGCCAGTCACCTGAACCCGAGGGGATCCAAGCATGGCTGTTTCGAGAGGGGAGGCCCCTCCTTGCTCAGAGAAGGGTGATGGACACGTAGTCAAGATCGACCACCCGCCCGCACGATAAGTAGTCGACAAAGCTCAGCCTGGTACCGCGCGTCATCGAGCGCATTGTGATTCGGCCTCAGGGCGGGGCCAAGCAGGGATGACATCTGGCTCGACTTCGTCTGATCCCACCTGACGCCAACGACCCCCATGAAGTAGGCCTTGAGGTCCAACGCAGTGAAGCCAAACGGGTTTCCTCCACAGTACTTGTGGAAGTAGTAGTTGACGAACGACCAGTCGAAGGGAGCGTTAAGACCAACGAAGACTGGTCGCTGCCCATCAACGCATGTACTAGCGACCCAATCGGACAGACCTTGCATCGCGTGACTTGGCTGACTGCCACTCAGCCTCAACTGATCGAGATCCAATCCCGTGACGGCCACTGCCTCTGGGTCATGCCTTGGGCTGTCAGGCTTCAGCTCTACATAGAATGACAGCTCCGGCTGATGGACAACGACGGCCCCGATGGACAGAAGGCTGAACTCACCAGGGATGGGGCCAGATGTTTCAACGTCTACAGAGATGAAGTGTTCCGGCATTGGCGCAGCCTCCATTGCCCACGTAGTTAGTTAGATGCTGGCCCTGGCGGCCCACACCGACTTCAATTTGGCCTGCTACTGCGCATCACGATAGAGCAAGGCAAGTTACGGCGCTAAGTTAAGGCAAAGAGATCACTGATTGCAATTCGAATGGAATCGAACCTCTGCAGCAACAGTTTCATAAGTCTGTAAATTGCACCAATCATCACTAATCAATTGCATACAGAAATGATGCTCTCTGCTTAGGCAATTGGCCAAGCCAGTTGGTTTCCGCCATAGAGCTCGCCGCATTACTGGATGCGACGTACAAACAATCAACGCGCCACCAAGCGAACGATAGTGATCCCTCGCTCCCTGCACGTCGCTTCGATGCGCGCGCGTCATCTGCGCAACTCAGCGACACTAGGCTCAAGTTCGTCGCTCAAGCGCAATAACTGTGCGACTGGTGAACGATGACGCAAGGGATGTCATGCCCTTTAGCCGCAAGGCTTTACTAAAGTCTGTCGCCAGCGTGCCGGACGCGCTTCAAGTCTGAGTCTGTGCGGGGTGTTTGCCTCACGATAAAAATGGTTTAGCGTTCCGATGATGAATTCCCACGCTATCCATCAACACGTCCTTCAGTCCCGTTCGCTCGGCGAGCTCACTGAGCGGATCGCGAGTGAGCACGGCTTGTTCGTTCCGATTACGGAAGCTTGGCAAGCGATGGGTTTTCGAACCTATGGAGCTGCACGTAGGGCTGCGGCAAACGGCCGACTAGGCATTCCGGCGGTATTTCTTCCTGGGAGGAGAACACGCGTCATTCGAGCGGGCGACTTGGCCGGATGGCTGTTTGATCAGTACAAACGAACTGATGGACTGAACTAGACTGATGATCAATAAGGAGCAAGCGCACTAAGTGGCTAGCCCATAGAACGAGGCCCGTGCTTGCGGAAGCACGGGCCTCGGGAACCGCTAGGGTACGTCTGATTTCTACGCCAGACGACCCTACGATACCACCTCGTGGGGCCCCGTCAAAGCGGGGAGGCCTGTCTTTGTGCCTAAGTTATGGCCAGGTCAACAAGGCCGGTAGGTCTGCCGGATTCACTATGCACGAATGGCAATTCTCGGTTCATATCTGAGGATGAGCTAAGGCCGTGCGCAGAGGCCGAGTGGTCTGTAGGCTGCCGCCCTCGTACAGCAAGTAGCCTGACTGGCTTCTTGAGTGTGGAGGAGACGATCTCGCACCTTTGCTCCATTGGCCTAACGCAAGATGGGATCGATTACGTCATCCAGGCTCTCCATAGTCGGCCAAGTCGAAAGGTCGGCGGAGCGCATCAGAGGAGTCGGATTGGCGAAATTCTGAGCTACGTGCAGGGCGGGTTTAGGGAAGTCCCGACTGCAGCAACGATACAGTTTGAGTCGAGCTCGGAGCACGACTTTGCAATTTGCATCAGCGCAAACCCGTCCACTCTCTTCCTAATTGACCAGCCCACAACGATCTCCGTGCCTTGGACCTCGGATGCCGGTCGAGTGCAAGACTGTCTCCATACTCCAGACTACTTGGTCATCTACCGTGAGAAAGTAGTTGTATATGAAGTCAAGCCGCTTGAAGTGCTGACTTCCCTTATCAAGGACAGACCTCATCAATGGGCGTACGAGAACGGCTTGTTCACATACTTGCCGCCAAATAAGCACTTCGAAGAGATGGGCATTATTCACCAGGTGGTTCCGTCGGAGACCATCTCATGGATCTATTCAGAGAACCTGAGAATAATTTCAAGTCCGGCCATAGTCGACTCGGAGTGTGATGAACACACAATCTCGCGCATAAAGAGATTTGTGGCCAAGCACGAGCCGACGTGCCTGGCAACAGTTCTCGAAAGGCTACGACTACCTAACGGAATGGACATTCTTAGGGCCATCTCTGATGGCCAGGTCTTCGTCGATCTTGGGCGCTGCAGTTTGTGGGACCCCGAGAATCTGAGCATCTGCAGCTCGCCAGCCAATGCCCGCCTAGTAGGTACTGCCGTTCATGAGTTGGCGGCCGAGGCGAGGCATGGTGAAGATATGGCATGGGTCACTTGCAACCCCAAGCATCTACTGCTCGTCGGCCTTCGCTTTGCGCTCGTGACAGGAGCAGACACTTCCGAGTTCGGCTCTATCAATACTTTTGGAGAGCGCACACATCAGCGACTTAGAAAGGCCTACAAGGATCAAGGCTTACAGGGCCTTTTTCCGAAATGGGACAAGTGCGGCAGAAAGCGCAAGTACAGCCCCGAAGACATCGATTTCGCGATTGCACGCATCAGGATTGATCGCGGAAGCACGAACCACGACTCAGTTCAGCAGTCATTTGCCAGGTACCGCGTTGATATCTCTGAGGCCGCGAAACAAGGCAAGGTCATCGGCTCAGTCGGGATTAGCTTGTACTACGGACTCTGGAGACGCCGGCGCCACAACCTCAAAGACGCGCATGGAGTTGGTGGGAAGCGCAAGGCGAACTCAGACTCACCTTACGGCGACCCCGCCGTTCAGAAGCCACTCTGCACGCTACCTTTCCAGGTAGCTCACAGTGATCACTGCAGCCTTCCTGTGCTCTGCAAGGAGTCCGAGCGCTTTCCTCAGCTCAGTAGCCTGGTCTGCCACAAGCACCAGGAGATCCTTGCAGCCGTCGTTCGATTCGAGCCCCCCAGCACAATCACGCTCGGGCTTCTCATGCGCCAGTGCGTTCGCAAACATGGGTATCTCCCCCGATACATCTACACTGACTGTGGCTCGGACTATCGCAGCAAGCAGTTCACTATCGCCATGGCCGAGCTCGGAGTCTCCGTAATGCATCGCCCGCCGGCGAAGGCGAAGGCTGGCAGTGAGATTGAACGCTACCACTGGACGCTGCAGGAAACCGCCATCAAAGGTGGAACCGGATACGTGCCGCCGGTGAAGACTACACGGGGGGTGTCCTCATCGCATCAGCCTAAGAATCTCGAGCACCGGCGTCATCGTGATCTCCTGGTCGATATCAATATCGCGATCGACATGATCAATGACGGATCAGCCTATGAAGAGAATGGTCAAGATTTGATCCGTCTGCGAAGGCAGTCTGAGGATCTTTTTGGACCCCAAGGAGTCCCGCATGAGATGGACTTCAGGTTCCACGTTTGCACTTCACCCTTCATCAAGGACGCACATAGCGTGACAGAAGCAAGGGGCGCCATACGCTGGAATGATCGTCGTTACCTCTCTCCAGTACTGGTCGGTCAATCGATCAAAGTAACCGCGCTGCATCCTCGCCTCGATCCAGAATCCGGTGGATCGGTGATGTACTTCTTCTTGGATGGCCGTTGGCATACGGCGATTTGCCGCGAACGGCTGGCATCGGCCGGACGGAGCATTGAGTCCATCTTGAAGGAGGCTGCGCATGACTACGAGGCAAGAGGGGCAACTGCAAGCCTCCTGCCGTTGCATGAAGCAATCGAAGTGTCTAGACGAGCTAGGCGCGGCGACAACCGCCTCACCTCTTACTCTGGTCCCGACCTCAGTCGGAACCTGCGTGTGGCCGCCAGTGACTACCAGTCGCCTGAAGCATACGTAACTTCAGGCAGTAGCAACGATGAGGATTTTCTCGTGGCACCAACACCATGCCGCCAAAGCTTGGACTCCGCACTGCCTGACAGCGATGACATCGACGAATGGGACGATCTTGGTGAGATCGAGATCCATGACGGTGATGCTCCATGATCGCGTGCCCGAAAAGTAGGTTTGTCTTGGAGCTGGAGAACCTGGCGCCAGCATTCACGGCGGCACCCATCATGCACGCGAACTTCGCTACGCTTTGGCGCTATCTGAAGACCTTCACGAGCCTGAGCAACGGCGGGGACATCATCCTCATAGTGGGGCCCTCCAACAATGGCAAATCCCAATTGCTAGGCCTCCTCACGAAGCACATTCGAGAAACGCTTTACCCATTCGTTGAGCTAGGTCATGTCCCTATCATTGGAGCGAAGGCGAACCCATCCAGGGACTCTCGAATGACCCCCAAGCAGCTGATCCGATCACTTCTTGAAGATGGCGGCCACCCTCTTTTTGATCCTCAGCGGCGTGAGCAGGCGGGCTTCTATCCAAGGGAGAATAGATTCAGTGAGGACGGCCTGCTGGGAAATCTGACTGAGCTTCTGTCCCGCCGAGGCGTTCGATACGTGTTGATCGATGAGGGCCAGGCTATCACGCGCACCAAGGATCCACAGTTCGCCGCGACACTGATGGAGTCTCTAAAGACATTGGCTGGGTCTGACCGAAACCTTGTTGTGTGTGGAGGCTACGACCTACTCGAGCCCGCGCTCTCGGTTCGTTCGCACTTGGCAGTTCGGACGATCGTGCTCCACTTGGCTCCGTACGAACTGACTACAGGCTTGACCGAGTGGAAGAGAATCCTCAAGACTCTTTCGACTACCCCCAAGCTTGAAGGACTAGGACGGGTCTTTAACGATTCAGCACAGATGTTGCTGACGGAGTCGAATGGATGTGTCGGCGTTCTTGAGCGCAGACTCAAGGACTGCCTGTCTTGGTGCGCGGCTCAGAGCATTCCTTTTGACAAGACAGCTCTCTCTGAGCGTCGTCCTACCAAATTGCAGTGGGAGGTTCAGCGAAAGGACATCGCGGATGGCATCGATCAACTTCATCAAGTGGATTGGGAAGCAGGTGCAGGCGGTGAAGTTACGTTGATTGGTCTTGCCAAGAAGAAGCAGGCTGAGACGCCTCGAACTGTACCGCGCCCCAAGAAGCAGAAGCCGTTCCAACGTAACCCCGATCGATTTCCCGGCGTCCGATGAGCACGTTCTTTCTCAAGGTCCTTCCAATCGGTATTGCGACAGATGAAGTGGAATCTCTCTTGTCGTTTCTGTTCCGCTTGGCGAGCGCCAATGGCGTCACCCTCATTCAGCTCGTGGAACTGGCTAGACGAGCGAGTTTGCACTCTGCCACTGGAGAGCACTGCAGCAAGCCTCAGCGCGCATTTGATTTGCGCGCTCAGCTCAGTGCTGTCGAGGCTCTAAGTGGCAACAAAGACTTAGCGAGGCTGACATACCTTCCTCTCTCAGCTGACAACGGGGCTGCCACTGGAAGATCGCTGCGAGATACTCGGGCGTGGTGCGAGCAATGCTTTGTCGAAGATCACAGAGTCGGGCGCCAACCGTTTGACCGTTTGATATGGTCTGCGCGCTTCATGATGAGATGCCCCTTTCACAAAGTTCTGTTTCGAACAACTTGTCCGATATGTATGGATCCGCAGCCTGTTAGAGGAAAGCGTAATGTATTCAGTACTCACGGCGTTGACCGCTGCGTTCATTGCGCGTCCAGCCTTGTCGGGCCTACTCGTCTCCTCCGGCCGGAGTTCAGGCCTTTTTTTGGAGAAATTGAAGTTCAAGAGCTAGTTGGTGCGATCTCGACCGGAGATTTGACGAGCACGGGGGCGCGCTGCCTGGCAACCTTCTACCAGTCGCTGGACGGCTCCAGCCGGCTGCGAGAGGAGATGGAGTCTGATCTCTTGCCAGACGTTGCACATTCGTGTCTGCCGACAATCGCCAACGTCGTCGCCACTGCTTGCAAGTACCAGGTCTCAGCAGTGTCCCTGATCCTCACGCCTGAGCTTGCTGCAGAGCAAGTGAATAGATTTTTCTTCGATTCCCACTTCGTTCCAGGCAGGGCACGCATTAAGAGCGAAGCCCTCCTGCTTCAGTCGATCCGTACGACCCTTGAAGCGGGGATGCATAGTTCTCCTGAACATCCGATACCGACTCTTGCTCAGGTAGGTGCGCTGTTCGCCATGAGGAACTTGAACTTTGTCAGTTCCTTCCCTGTGCTCGCCGAGAAGTACTTAGAGAGAACTCGTTGGCAAGCCGCCCGAGTCTTAGACTGCGGGCTCGGCTAGTAGGATGAGTCGCGCACTACTGAGCCCTACCGCGCAGAGTGTCCTCATTAGTGCACTCCTCAGTGGTGAACGTTGCTTTGTCGTCGCAAGAAAGCTGTTCTCTTTGGGACTTCGCTATCAGAGGGCCAGGTTGGTGGCCCGTGAGATTTCTGCCTTTGGTTTTGCGGTCGTGGATTGGGGAGTCAAGGGATATCGAATTGAGCTGGACGAGCCACTTGTCGCTTGGTCTCTTGTCCAAGCTCACGCTGCAAGTCCTGTGACTAAGATTGTCCGTCGCCCTTACAGCGAGCATATTCCTGAGTACGCTCGTTTCTCCGGCCCTTCAGCTCTAGCCATCATCACAGGCATGAGTCCTCCAGCGACCCGACGACTGGCGGTCTTTCAGGAAGGTGGGCGTGAATTTCTCAGCCAGCTCAGTGCCAACGGATGTGGCGTGAGATTTGACGAGGTAGAGCTATGGAATGTTCCTCCCGCCGCGCTTGCGGTTGGCACCCGCCACGTTGATCCTCTTTCACTGTTCCTCACACTACGCGAAGTGATGGAGCCAGGTGGGCTTACCCTTGTTCAGCGGTCAATTTTGAATCTTTGGCCGCCTTCTGGCTCCCAAGCGCGTGAGACAGGGCATTAGCGTACGCGTGGAGGAGCTCAAAGCTTTCCCTTGAAATCAACCACTTACACGACCGAGGGGGACTGCAGTTCCTGCGGCGACAAACTTTTTCGAAATTCGGCGTCAATCTTTAATCAACCGCACAGTCAGATCCCTTTCGCTTGCGAAAAGGATCTGACCCCACGCCTCAACGTTGGTCTTCGCTAGCCGCGCGGCCCGCCCATCACCGGCAGGATCGCGCCGCTGATATAGCTGGCGCACGCGGGCGAAGCCAGGAACACATAGGCCGGCGACAGCTCTTCCGGCTGTGCGGGTCGGCCCATGTCGCTGTCCTTGCCGAACTCGGCCACGTCCTGCGCCTGCTTGTCGGCCGGGTTCAGCGGCGTCCATACCGGGCCCGGCGCCACGCAGTTCACCCGGATACCGCGTGGCAGCAGTTGGCTGGCCAGCGCCTTGGTGAAGGCATGGATCGCGCCCTTGGTGGCCGAATAGTCGATCAAGGCCTTGCTGCCGAAGATGCCCGTTTCCGAGCCGGTGTTGATGATGCTGGCGCCTTCGCCCAGGTGCGGCAGCACCGCGCGCGCCATCTGGATGTAACCGCCGATATTGGTCTGCAGGGTCTCCTGCAGGTGGGCGTCTTCCAGGTCTTCCAGACGCTGGCAATGCAGCTGGAACGCGGCATTGTTGACCAGGATGTCGATGCCGCCAAAGGCCTTGGCCACCTGCTTCACCGCCTTGTTGCAGAAGCGCGGATCGCGCACGTCGCCGGCGATCACCACACAGCGACCGCCCTCGCGTTCCACATGCTGGCGGGTAATGTCTGCATCCTCGGCCTCGTCCAGATGCAGCACCGCCACATCGGCGCCCTCGCGGGCGAACAGCACCGCCACCGCGCGACCGATGCCGGAATCACCACCGGTGATGATTGCGCGCATGCCCTGCAGTTTGCCGCTGCCCACGTAGTCGGGGGCGAGGAAGCGCGGCGCCAGCTCCAGCGCATGTTCGTGGCCGGGCTTGGGCAGATGCTGGGCCGGCATGGTTTCCGGCTGCTTGCGCGTGCCGGCCTGGGTGGCCGTCTTCTTCGCCGCCTTCTTGGTGACGCGCGCATCCTTGGCCTTCTCCTGGTCCTGCAGCCGCCGCTGCCGCGACGCCACGCGGGCCGCACGCGGATCGCTGGCGGCGGCCTTGCGGGTGGCGGTCTTCACCACGCGCGGGCGATCGCTGTCGGCAACCGGCTTCGTCGCGGTGCTGCCTTTGCGTACTTTGGGCGATGCCTTGCGGCGGGCGGGCAATGTCTTGGTCGTGGCCATGCAGGTCTCCTCGGGAGGGAAAGGGGCCGCCAGCCGAAGGCCGGCGCTACCGGGGGCGGCGGGCGCCGCTCGTGCAGTGTCCCTACAGGGGCTGTTGGCCGCAGTGAGCGCGTTGTATCCATCGCGTGCACGGCTTCATTCCGCCACCACGCGTGTCGTCGCACCCTGCCAGCAACGACACTCATCAGGAACGTCCCCATGAAGCACGCCATTGCCACCGCCGCCGTCTGCTTCGCCCTGGCCGCCTGCAGCAGCAGCCCGGTCGCCCAGATCCAGCCCATCGACGGCGTGATTTCCGGCCAGTGCCACACCGACATGGTGCGCGGCGCGGTCGGGCTGGCTGCCTCTGACATGACCGTCGAACGCGCCCGCGTGGACAGCGACAGCCTGAACGTGCAGGTCACCCGTGGCAGTCGCGAACACAGCGGCAACACAGCCAGTGGCAATGCCGATCCGGCGGCGGGCGCGGCAAGCGAAGGCGGTGATCGCCTGACCATCGAGACCGGCCGCACCAACAACATCACCGCCATTTATTGCGGGTAACAGCCGTCGAGCAAGCTCGACGCTACGGAGTACCTCTATGGCCTCTTCACGAAGGGGTCATGGCTGCAGGGAATGGTCGGGTAGCGGCGGCATGGCCACATCGCAATCGGGATCGTCCAGTGGAACGTGAAGCGATCCCCTTCCCATACCAGGAAGCCGCCATGCACGAAATTGCCGCGGTCAATCGTGCGGGCGTCTTCTTCAATGGGGCGATCAGGGTCAGGTTCGGCAATCCAGCGAAGCACGGGGACACTGCCCAGCTGCTCGATCAAGGCGAACATCTCGCTCACCCCTGCCTTGGCATACGTGGCCATCGCGGCGGCGTCGGGAAATGCGCTCTGTGCCAGAACCGCTGCAGTCACGTCCTGCGGCGCGGCGTCGCCCTTGGCGATGTAGGCGCGCATGCCGACCGTGGAGGCAGGACAGCCTTTGAGCTGCAGCAGGTAGCCGGTGCTGTCGCCACTGCCAGAGAATGACCGGAGCCAGTAGCGGAAAGCCGATCCACTGATGTCGGTCACCATCACGTCCTGACGACCACCCACACCGGGTACGTAGAGCACCCGCGCCTTGGCCGTGTCGTCCAGACGGCACCCGAGCCCTGTCAGCACCCGCTTGGCGTGTGCCGGCAACGGCCCTAACTCCCCCCGGAACCCGAGCTGCCGCTCGCGGTGGGCAATCCAGGCAGCCCGACCTCAAAGTTCATGGCGGACGCGCTGCAAGCCAGCAGCGATAGCAGGAACGCCGACCCGGCCGAAACGGCGTGCTGCATCGGCTGGCTGGTCCTGATCGTCTGCATGTCCGCGTCCTTGTCCGTCCGCTACCAACCTTTCAGGAAAGGATCCTCACTGCAGGAAAGGGCCTCCCATTTTTTGCAGGGCCACAGGGCTGCCGGAACGGATTTGTGAAAGGTGAAGCGATCCTTTTCCCATACCAGAAAGCCCGCGTGCACCATGTTGCCCCGGTCGAAAGTTCGGCCATCCAATGCGATGGGTCGATCCACGTCGGGCTCGGCCACCCAGCGCACTACTGGAACCTTATCCAACTTCCAGGTGAGGGCGAACAGATCGCTCACACCGGCCTCAGCGTAGGCGGCCATGGTGACGGCGTCGGGCAGCGCACTGTTCGCAAGAACCGACGCCGTCACGTCCAGCGGCGCGGCGTCGCCGCGGGCAATGTATGCCCGCATGCCGACCGTGGAGACGGGGCATCCCTTCAGCTGCACCAGATAGCCCGTGGTGCCGCCACTGCCGGAGAATGATCGGAGCCAGTAGCGGTAGCGCGTGCCGATATCGTCGGACACCATCACATCGCGGCGTCCATCCTCGCCCATTACCTCGGTCAGCAGCACCTTGGCACTACCGTCCAGAACGCAGCCCAACCCCGTCAGTAGTCGCGTGGCGTCGGGAGGCAGCGAGCCCACTCTGCCAGGAAGGTCGGGGGCGCCGCTCACATCGGGCAACCCCGGCAACCCTTCGTCGCGCACTGCAGCAACGGACGAGGATTCCCCGGCGGGCGGGATCAGGCGAGGTGCCAGAGGGCTTTCACGGCTGGAGGTACAGGCGCTGCAGATCATCAGCGAAAGCAGAACAACCGATGTAGTCAGGTAACGGTGTTGCATGGCTCAGCGTCCTCCCATGACAGGTGCTTCCTGTTGCTGTGCAGGCGTCAGGTGCGGGGGCGTCTGCTCCCGCGATTGCCGCTGGAGCTCCTGCAGACTGGCCTCCGCGTTGGTCTCTGCAATCTTGGCCGCATTCACTCCAACGCGCTGTGCAGCTGGATCGGTGAGGCTCCCCTGAACCAGGAACAGCGTCTCGCCAGCCGCGCCTCCCCGCACCGGATTGCTTGCCACCACCTGGTCTACTCGGGTCAGACCCGCAGCCTTCGCTTCAAGCAACATCACCAGGCTGTACTCGTCTGCGTGCTCTGCATAGGCACCGCCCATTGCGCGCAAGCCTTGGCTGATCTGCTGCTGTAGGGGATGGTCACGATGTGACGGCAGACGCGGATCTTCTGTTGCTGCGGGGGAAACTTCCTGACCACCGCGCTCGCGAACCTGTCCTGGTGCGACCGAGGTCAAGACGTACTGCCAGCTGTTCTGTCCAGGCGTACCGCGCACGAGCTCGATGAAGTCGTCGTACTTTCCACCACCGATTGTCTGGCAACCGGCTGAATCGGTGTTCCGCGAGCTTCCACGATGGATCTTGAAGGTCGAGTTGAGGTCCTGCATTCCGTGGGTATCGCGTGCGTCAAACCAACCGTCGCCATTGCTGTCACGCTCGACGCGACGAGCGCCCGCAATGACTGCTGCCGAGCTCGGGCGAAGGGCGAACTCGGCTGGATGATCTCGGCGCGGGTGTGTGGCCGCCCGCATCTCGGTGGTTCCCTCGGTCAACCGGCCAAGATCCCTGACACCATCGCCGTTGACGTCTTCTCCTTCGGTCTTCTTCTTCCGAATCACGTTTTCAAACCCCGGACTCGGCTGCCTGGTCGCGGCGTGGGCATCGTACTGGGCGGTAGGTTCGGTGGTAGCCTCGTTGAATTCACGGGCATACCGGCCACCCTCAGCATCCTTCCAGAGCACGACGATGCGGTCGTTGTAGTCACCTCGACCGAGCTCCGTGGTCGTGCGGTCCTCCTTACGCAAGCCAAGGATGACCCGGTCCTGGGTACCCATGGCATCATGCGCAGCCGCACTACCCCGTACTGCTACTACGCTGCCGTACACATCGTATTGCTGTGTCTGGCTCAGATCCCTCGTTTCCTCAGCATCTGGCATCCGCGGCGGCCGCGACGCCTCACGCAGTCGATCCAGCATCGGGCTGACGATGGCCCTATCCCCGGCGGCAACACCCCCAGCGGCCTGCAGCGCTCCCAGCTCCGCCGCGCCGCGAACCGAGACGTACCGGTCCAGTGACTCCTGGACAACCGCAGCCTGGCCATCACGCAGAGCCTCCAGCCGTTCGGCGGCAGCGCGTGCCTGGTTCTCCCGCAGCAACCGCACTACTTCGTCGGCTGCACTACTGATATCCATCTCGGGCATGTCCCCGTCCTTGTCATCCGTCAGGGCCCCAGCCTAGCCAGCGCCCGCAGGCGTATCCTTGAATTACTGCACAGACCGTAATCGGACAATTCCGAAATTGCCGTAGTCGACCCGAGTCGCCAGTACCTTAGCCTCCGCGCCGGGCCAGCCGCCGCGCCCGGCGCAGCACTTTCAGCGTGGCCTGTTCCCACTGCCGCGGGCCGCGCAGGCCGGCCAGCGAGGCCAGCTCACCGCGCTCCCAGCCGGCAAACACGCACGGGTCGATGTAGGCCTTGCGGCACACGGCCGGCGTGTTGCCCAGCCGGGCCGCCACCTGGCACACCACCTCGCGCTGCGCCTTGGCCAGCGCCCGCTGGCTGGCCGGTTCGGGCAGTTCGGTGGCGGCGAACGCCTGCACCGCCGCCAGCGTGCCGCCCCAGGTGCGGAAATCCTTGGCGGTGAAGTCTTCGCCCATCACCTCGCGCAGGTAGTCGTTCACCGCGCCGGAATCCACCGGCTGCAGCGCGCCGTCGTCATCGCGGTACTGGAACAGCGCCTGCCCGGGCAGCTGCTGGATGCCACGCACCAGCGTGCCCAGCCGCCGATCGCCCACCACCACCTCGTGCAACTGCCCGGATTTGCCGCGGAAGCGCATGCGCACGCGGCCACCGCGCAGCAGGTCCAGGTGGCGGTTGCGCAGCGTGGTCAGCCCGTAGGATTTATTTTCCTGCGCATAGCTTTCGTTGCCCACCCGCACCAGGGTATCGGCCAGCAGGGCCACCACCACCGCCAGCACCTTGTCGCGCGGGAAGCCGGGCTGCTTCAGGTCGCGCGCCAGGCGCCGGCGCAGGGCTGGCAGCGCTTCACCGAAGGCGATGACGCGGTCGAACTTGCCGGCGTCGCGCACGGCGGCCCAGTCGGCGTGGTAGCGGTATTGCTTGCGGCCGCGCGCATCGCGGCCGGTGGCCTGCAGGTGGCCGTTGGCATGCGCGCAGATCCACACCGCGGTGTAGGCCGGCGGAATGGCCAGCGCGCGGATGCGCTGCAGCGTGGCGGCATCGCGCAGCGCGTGGCCGTCTGCATCGCGGTAGCTGAAACCCTTGCCGGCGCGGCGCCGGCTGATGCCCGGCTGGGTGTCATCGACATAGCGCAGGCCGGCGGCGCGTGCGGCCTGGCGTTCGGGGGTGGGGGCGTTGGGCATGGCTGGCAGCATGGCCAGCGCCGTGCAGCCGACGCGTCAATAACGCAAGACAAACACGTGAGGGTGGGTTCGCGGCTATCCTCAGGGCATACCCTTCCATCCCTTTCTGGAGTCCTTGATGTCGTTCCCGATCCGCGCCCGATCCCTGTCCGCCCTGCTGCTGCCGGCCGTGCTGGCCTTGACCGCCTGCCAGGCGCCGTCGATGGACGAGCAGGATGCGGCGACCGCCCATGCCCAGCAGGCCGCCGAAGCGGCCAAGGCCCCGGCCGATGAAGCCGGCAAGGCCACCGAAGCACCGCCGGCCGGCACCTGCGATGCCAGCCAGGTGCAGAGCCTGGTCGGCCAGGCCTACACCGATGCGGTGGGCAAGCAGGCCCAGGAAGATGCCGGCGCCAGCCAGGTGCGCGTGCTCAAGCCCAACGACGTGGCCACCATGGAATTCCTGGGTGATCGCCTGAATGTGGAAGTGGACGCCAAGGACGTGGTGAGCGGCGTTCGCTGCGGCTGAAAAACCCCTGCGCTGGCAGGCACTTGCCAGCGCTTTGGTTGCACGCGCAACCGTGTGTTGCGGCGTTGCAGCAACTGTGATCTAGTCGAGGCATCCGGTGGCCTCACGATGCGCTCCAGGGAATGAGCGGGCACGAGTGTCCCCGCTCATTTCATTTCGCATCGAGGTAGAGATGGCCCCCCGCAACCGCCAAGGGCTTTACGACCCGCGCTCCGAGCGCGATGCCTGTGGATTCGGCATGGTCGCCCAGCTCGACGACCAGCCTTCGCGTCTGCTGGTCGACACCGCCATTGCCGCGCTCTCGCGCATGACCCACCGCGGCGGCGTTGCCGCTGACGGCCTGACCGGCGACGGCTGCGGCCTGCTGCTGCGCCGCCCCGATGCCTTCCTGAAACTGCTGGCCAGCGAGGCCGGCATCCCCATCGGCGCACGCTTCACTGCGGGCCTGGTGTTCCTGCCGCACGATGAAACTGCCGCCCAGGCCTGCCGCGCGCAGCTGCAGCAGCAGATCGAAGCGGTGGGCTGCAAGGTGGCCGGCTGGCGCCTGGTGCCGACCGACGACAGCGTGTGCGGCCAGCTGGCGCGCGACACCCTGCCGCGCATCGAACAGGTGTTCGTCGATGCCGGTGTCGGCCAGGACGATGCCGGCTTCGCGCTGGCCCTGTTCCTGGCCCGCCGCCGCAGCGAACAGCAGCTGCGCGAGCACGCCGATTTCTACGTCACCACGCTCACCCCGAACGCGATCAGCTACAAGGGCATGGTGCTGCCGGACAAGCTCAGCCGCTTCTACACCGATCTGCAGCGGCGCGAACTGGCGTCCAGCGCGATCGTGTTCCACCAGCGCTTCTCCACCAACACGCTGCCGCGCTGGCCGCTGGCACACCCGTTCCGCATGCTCGCCCACAACGGCGAGATCAACACCATCGAAGGCAACCGTCGCTGGGCGCAGGCGCGCAGCAAGGTGTGGAAGACCCCGCGCTTTGATATCGCCGAGTTCGATCCGGTCATTTCCATGCACGGCTCGGATTCGCAGAGCCTGGACAACATGCTGGAACTGATGGTGTCCGGTGGCATGGAGCTGATCCAGGCGCTGCGTATCCTGGTGCCGCCGGCCACCCAGTCGCTGGAATTCAAGGACCCGGACCTGGCCGCGTTCTACGAGTTCTACGGTCTGAACAGCGAGCCGTGGGACGGCCCGGCCGGCATCGTGGCCTGCGACAGCCGCTACGCGGTCTGTACCCTGGACCGCAACGGCCTGCGCCCGGCGCGCTGGATGCTGACCGCCGACCGCCACTTCCTGGTCGCTTCCGAGGCCGGTGTGTGGGAAGTGCCCACCGAACGGGTGGTACGCAAGGGCAAGCTGGGGCCGGGCGAAATGATCGCCATCGACCTCAAGCGCGGCGACCTGCTCGACTCGGAGGCCATCGACCGTATCAACCGCGGCCGCGCGCCGTACAAGCAGTGGCTGCAGCAGGGCGTGACCTACCTGCAGACCGAACTGATCGATCCGTCGCTGGTGGAAGAACCCTTCGACGAAGGCACCCTGCGCAGCTACCACAAGCTGTACCAGCTCAGCAGCGAAGAAGTGGAGCAGGTGCTGCGGCCACTGGCCGAAACCGAGCAGGAAGCCACCGGCTCGATGGGCGATGACACGCCGATGGCGGTGCTGAGCCAGCGCAGCCGTCCGCTCTACGACTACTTCCGCCAGGCCTTCGCGCAGGTCACCAACCCGCCGATCGATCCGCTGCGCGAAGACTGCGCGATGTCCCTGTCCACCCAGCTCGGCAAGGAGACCAACATCTTCCATGCCGGCCCGGAGACGGTGAACCACGTCATCCTGAATTCGCCGGTGCTGAGCCAGCGCAAGCTGCGCCAGCTGCTGAAGATGGACCAGTACGTGCAGGCCAACCGCCTGCTGGACCTGTCCTACAGCGAAGACGAGGGCCTGCGCGCCGGCATCGAACGCATCTGCAGCGAGGCCGAACAGGCCGCCCGCGAGGGCATGGTGATGCTGCTGCTGTCCGACCGTTACCCGGTGGCCGGGCGGCCGATGGTGCATGCGCTGCTGGCCACCAGTGCCATCCACCACCACCTCTCGCGCCTGGGCCTGCGCTGCGACGTCAACCTGATCGTCGAAACCGGCACCGCGCGCGACCCGCACCACATGGCCTGCCTGCTCGGCTTCGGCGCCACCGCGGTGTACCCGTACCTGGCCTACCAGACCCTGTTCGATCTGGGCCGGCGCGGCATCCTCAAGCTCAGCAAGGGCGGCGAGCAGTCGCAGATCGGCCGCCGCTACCGCAAGGGCGTCTACAAGGGCCTGTCGAAGATCATTTCGAAGATGGGCATCTGTACCGTGGCCAGTTACCGCGGCGCGCAGTTGTTCGAGATCATCGGCCTGGAACCGGAGGTGGTCGAGCTGTGCTTCCCCGATACCGCCTCGCGCATCGGCGGCGCCGGCTTCGCGCGCTTGGACGCCGACGCCCGCGAACTGTGCGCGCAGGCCTGGGATGCGCAGCAGGGCGTGGATGTAGGTGGCCTGCTGAAGTACGTACATGGCGGCGAGTACCACATGTACAACCCGGACGTGGTGACCACCCTGCAGCGCGCGGCGCGCAGCGGTGACCCGCGTGCCTGGCAGCAGTACTGCGATGCGGTGCACGCACGGCCGCCGTCGGCACTGCGCGACCTGTTGGAACTGGTACCGGCCGCTGCGCCGACGCCGCTGGACGAAGTGGCCCCGGCCAGCGAACTGTTCCCGCGCTTCGATACCGCTGCCATCAGCCTGGGTGCACTCTCGCCCGAGGCACACGAAGCGCTGGCCATCGCCATGAACCGCCTCGGCGGCCGCAGCAATTCCGGCGAAGGTGGCGAAGATCCCGCGCGCTACGGCACGCAGCGGCGCAGCAAGATCAAGCAGGTGGCCTCGGGCCGCTTCGGCGTCACCGCCGAATACCTGGTCAATGCCGAGGTGCTGCAGATCAAGGTCGCGCAGGGCGCCAAGCCCGGCGAAGGCGGCCAGTTGCCCGGGCACAAGGTTAACGAACTGATCGCGCGGCTGCGCTACGCCAAGCCGGGCATCGGCCTGATCTCGCCGCCGCCGCACCACGACATCTATTCCATCGAAGACCTGGCCCAGCTGATCTACGACCTGAAGCAGGTGAACCCCACCGCGCTGGTGTCGGTGAAGCTGGTCAGCCATGCCGGCGTGGGCACGATTGCCGCCGGCGTGGTCAAGGCCGGCGCCGACCTGATCACCATTTCCGGCCATGACGGCGGCACCGGTGCATCCCCGGTCAGCTCGATCCGCTATGCCGGCGTGCCTTGGGAACTGGGCGTGGCCGAAGCGCACCAGGCGCTGCTGGCCAACGACCTGCGCGGGCGCACCCTGCTGCAGACCGACGGTGGCCTGAAGACCGGCCTGGACGTGGTGAAGGCCGCACTGCTGGGTGCGGACAGCTTCGGCTTCGGCACCGCGCCGATGATCGTGCTGGGCTGCAAGTACCTGCGCATCTGCCACCTCAACAACTGCGCCACCGGCGTGGCCACCCAGGACGAGCGCCTGCGCGAAAACCACTTCACCGGCCAGCCCGAGCGCGTGGAGAACTTCTTCCGCCTGCTGGCCGAGGAAGTGCGTGGCTGGCTGTCCTACCTGGGCGCGCGTTCGCTGGAAGAGATCGTCGGCCGCACCGACCTGCTGCGGCAGATCGACGCGGCACCGCGCGAGGGCGTGCGTGTGGACCTGTCACGCCTGCTGGCCGACGCCCGCTACGAGGGCAGCCATTGCGCCGCCCAGCGCCTGTACGAATCGCCGGACAGCCTGGCCACGCAGATGGACGGCCTGCTGGCCCAGGCCATCGAAGAGAAGCGCGGCGGCGAACACCGCTTCCTGATCCACAACACCGACCGCAGCATCGGCACCCGCCTGGCCGGCGCGGTGGCACGCGTGCACGGCAACCAGGGCATGGCCGAATCGCCGCTGGAACTGCGCTTCCGCGGCAGTGCCGGGCAGAGCTTCGGTGCGTTCAACGTCGGCGGCCTGCACCTGGAAGTGGAAGGCGAAGCCAACGACTACGTGGGCAAGGGTATGGCCGGCGGCCGCCTGGTGGTGCGCCCGCCGCGTGGCGCGCGCTTCGAGGCGCGCAGCACCGCCATCATCGGCAACACCTGCCTGTACGGCGCCACCGGCGGCGAGCTGTTTGCCGCTGGCCGCGCCGGCGAACGCTTCGCCGTGCGCAATTCCGGCGCGCTGGCCGTTGTGGAAGGGGCCGGTGACCACTGCTGCGAATACATGACCGACGGCGTGGTGCTGGTACTGGGCAAGGTCGGCCTGAACTTCGGCGCCGGCTTCACCGGTGGCCTGGCCTACGTGCTGGACGTGGACCGCGATTTCGTCGACCGCTACAACCACGAGCTGATCGACATCCACCGCGTGTCCGCCGAGGGCTTCGAGAACTACCGCCAGCACCTGCACCGCCTGATCGGCCGCCACCGCGAGCTGACCGGCAGCATCTGGGCGCAGCAGATCATGGACGAGTTCCGCGATTACATCGGCAAGTTCTGGCTGGTCAAACCCAAGGCCGCCAGCATCGAGTCGCTGACCGAAACCCTGCGCCGCGCCGCCTGAGCGCGCGCACTGCACTGCCGAGACGATCATGAGCCGCAAGCACGCTTTCCAGTTCCTCGACCTGCCCCGCACCATGCCGCAGCGCATTCCCGTGGAACTGCGCACCTCCGGCGACTGGGGCGAGCTGTACGGAAAATTCGGCAAGGAAGACGCCCAGTACCAGGCCGGGCGCTGCCTGGATTGTGGCAACCCCTACTGCAGCTGGAAGTGCCCGGTGCACAACGCCATTCCGCAGTGGCTGCAGCTGGTGCAGGAAAACCGCATCCACGAAGCGGCCACGCTGTGCCATAGCACCAACCCGCTGCCGGAAGTGTGTGGCCGGGTGTGCCCGCAGGACCGCCTGTGCGAAGGCAGCTGCACGCTGGAGGAATTCGGCGCGGTCACCATTGGCGCAGTCGAGAAGTACATCGTCGATACCGCGCTGGCCACCGGCTGGCGCCCCGATCTGGAAGCGGTGCAGCCCACCGGACACAGCGTGGCGGTGATCGGCGCCGGCCCGGCCGGCCTGGCCTGCGCCGACCGCCTGGCCCGCGCCGGCATTGCCGCGGTGGTCTATGACCGCTACGAGCAGATTGGTGGCCTGCTGCAGTTCGGTATTCCCAGCTTCAAGCTGGACAAGGATGTGATCCACCGCCGCCGCGAAGTGCTGGAGGGCATGGGCGTGCAGTTCCGGCTGGGCGTGGAGATCGGCCGCGATATCAGCGTGCAGCAGCTGCTGGACAGCCATGACGCGGTGTTCGTCGGCACCGGTGCGTATCGCTATACCGACGGCGGCCTGGTTGGCCAGGACCTGAAGGGCGTGCTGCCGGCGCTGCCGTTCCTGGTGCAGAACAGCCGCATCGTCAGCGGCGATGACCCCAAGGGCCGGCCGATTGCCGGCTGGGAAGACACCATTGCCCTGCCCGATCTGAACGGCAAGCGCGTGGTCGTGCTGGGCGGCGGCGATACCGGCATGGACTGCGTGCGCAGTGCCGTGCGCCTGGGCGCGGCCAAGGTCACCTGCGCCTACCGCCGTGACGAGGCGAACATGCCGGGCAGCGCGCGCGAAGTGGCCAATGCGCGCGAAGAGGGGGTGCGCTTCCTGTTCAACCGCCAGCCGCTGTCGATCGAAGCCGGTGCCGACGATGAAGTGATCGGCGTGACCGTGGTCGAGACCCGCCTGGGCGAACCCGATGCCAATGGCCGCCAGAACGCGGTGCCGATCGACGGCAGTGAATCGCTGCTGGAGGCCGACGTGGTGATCATCGCCTTTGGCTTCTCGCCCACCCTGCCGTCGTGGCTGGCCGAACACGGAGTGGAAAGCCAGGGCAACGGTCGCATCGTGGCCGGTGGCAAGCAGCGCCTGCCGTACCAGACCGCACACCCGCGCCTGTTCGCCGGTGGCGACGCGGTGCGCGGTGCCGACCTGGTGGTGACCGCCGTGGCCGAAGGGCGCGATGCGGCCGCCAGCATCGTGCGGCTACTGGCCAGCTGAGACCGTCGTGCCCGGCTGAAGCGGCGTGGCCAGCAGGTCGGCCACGGCCGCGTGCAGGTCGTGCGCCGCCACCGGCTTGGCCAGGAAGCGGTCCATGCCGGCGTCGACACAGGCCTGGCGGGTACTGGCCAGCACGCTGGCACTGAGCGCGATGATAGGCACCCGCGCCGCACCCGGGCGGGGATCGGCACGGATCGCGCGGGCCAGCGCGAAACCATCCATGCCCGGCATCTGGCAGTCGGTGACGACCAGCGCGAACGACTGCGCCTGCCAGGCCTTCCACGCCTGCGCACCATCGGCCACGGCCTGCACCCGCAGCCCATGGCCGCGTAGACGGTTCACCAGCAGCTGGCGGTTGGTGGGATGGTCCTCGGCCACCAGCACATCGACGCGGGGCAGCCGCTGCGACGGCCCCGGCCGCGCCGGTACCGGTAGTGCGGCGGGCGGCGTGCAGGCGGGCAGCCACAGGTCCAGCCACAGCGTGCTGCCCTGCCCCACGCGGCTGCGCAGCTGCAACTGGCCGCCCATGGTGGCGGCCAGCTCGTGGCAGATCGCCAGGCCCAGACCGCTGCCGCCGAACCGGCGCGTGGTGGACGCTTCGGCCTGGGTATAGGCACGGAACACCGCCCGCTGCCGGGCGGGGCTGATGCCGACCCCGGTGTCGGCCACCTGCAGCCGCACCTGCTGGCCATCGCCCTGCTGCGGCGATGTCTGCGGCAGCACCTGCACGCGCAGTTCCACGCCACCGTCCAGGGTGAACTTCAGCGCGTTGCCAACCAGGTTCATCAGGATCTGGCGCAGGCGCAGCGCATCCACCCAGCAACCGGCCTGCAGGGCAGGATCCACTTCGCAGCGCAGGTACAGGCCCTTGCTGGCCGCCAGCGGCGCCAGCAGCCGCTGCACGCCCAGCAGCAGGGCGCGCAGGTCGGTGGGCTGGGGCGCCAGCGCCGCCGCTTGCGGCTGCAGGCGCTGGCTGTCCAGCACGTCATCCAGGATCTGCCGCAGCATCGTAGCGGCCTCGTCCAGGCTGCACAGCGCCTGCTGCTGGCGACCATCGAGCGCGGTGCTGCCCAGTTGTTCCAGCAGGCCCAGCAGGGTGCTCATCGGCGTGCGGATCTGGTGGCTCATCGTGGCCAGGAAATGGGTCTTGGCCAGCGCGCCCTGCTCGGCTTCCTGGCGTGCGTCCTCCAAGGCACGCGCCCGGTCGTGGGCGTCGGTCACGTCCATCCAGTAGCCGGTCCATTCCATGTCGCCGGTCTGCTCGCCACGCACGGCCATCGGCTGCGCACGCGAGCGCACCCAGCGCCAGCCGCGGCGGCCGCGGCTGCGGAAGCTGACATCGATCGGGCCGCGCACCAGGGCGGCGGCATCGACATGTGCCAGCACCCGCGCACGGTCGTCCGGATGCACGGCGGCCATCAGCTGCGCATGATCGATGCGCGCGGTATCCACGCTGACCCCGAACAGGGCATGCACATCGCCGGCAATGTGCGGCACGCTGTACACGCCGCTGCTGCTGCGGCGGGCGCGGAACACCACCGCAGGCAGGCTGGCGGTGACATCCAGCAGACGCTGTTCAAGCCGCTGCCGTTGCAGTCCTTCGCGGTGCAGGCGCCAGAACCCGTAGGCATGCACCAGCGCCAAGGCCATTGCAGCCAGCAGCAGCGGTACCAGCCAGCGCAGCGCCCGCTGCGGCGGCGGCCGCGCTTGCGCCTGCAGCGGCGTCCAGCGCGCCAGCGCCTCGGCCTGCGCGGCAGGCGACGGTTCCTGCAGCAGCGGTGCATGGCGGGCCAGCCGCGCTGCGCATTCGGGCACGGTGGCCATGACCAGCGCATCGCTGAAGCCGGCCGGTGCGGCCACCCGCAGCACATCGCCGTAGAACTGCAGCGCGGCGCTGGCTTCGGCCAGGTTCACCACCACCGCATCCACCCGCCCTTCCACCAGCAGGTCGAAGGCCTTGTCCACCGGCGCTGGCGGCAACAGCAGGGCGTACGGGGCCTGTTCGCGCAGATGCCGGGCCAGCGGTTGCCGCTCGGGACTGGCGACCGTGGCGCCCTGCAGGTCGCCCAGGCCCAGGACCGGACGCGCGCCGCGCAGGCGCACGATCACCTGCGGCACCTGCAGGTAGCTGTGGCTGCTGACCCAGCCTGCCGGCACCTGTGCACGCGGCCAGCCCAGGATGGCCTGGGTACCGGCGGGCAGCTGGCCCGCGGACAGGGCGGCGGCCGGCACCGGCCTGGCCTGCATGCTGGGATCGTGCTGCTGCAGGGCCTGCAGATACGTGGCCAGCACGCCGGCGGGCTGGCCCTGATGCACCATCGACAGGGGCGGGCGATCGGCCGGATAGGCCACTGACCAAGGACCCTTGCACGCGTCCTTGGCGTAGGCGGCGGGCATCGCGGCCAGCATGGCCAGCAGGGCCCGGGCCGCACGGCCGGCAACGATCACGTTGGCATCCTCTCTGGCGCGGGCAAGCAGGCAGCGAAACCGCTCGGTGCCCTGCCGTCACGCTAGCGACTGGGATCGGCACGACAATGAGGAAACTTGCAAAAGCCGCTCTGGCGCGCTGATCACGACATACACTGCCGCTTCTACCATCTGCTGGAACCCACGATGCGCATCGGCCTGGCCGCCAACCGTCTGCACCACCATGATCCCCGTGCGGCGCTGTTCCGCTGGTTGCGCGCCAGCGAAGCGGGCCTGCGCCAGCTGGGCGTGTCGCTGCATGCGGTGGGCCGCACCCACGATGCGATCGAGCGGCATGGCTTCCTGGCCGGTTACGAAGGCCTGCGCCGCTATCCGTACGGTCGCCAGGGCGGACTGATGAAGCTGGTGGCGGAAGTGGTCGGCATGGGCGGCGATCGCGTGCTGGATGGCGCCATCTACCTGATCGATCCGGTCGATCCGTCCTCGGTGTTTCCCGAAGCCACGGCCTTGAAGCGGCAGTGCGTGATCCACGGCAAGCCCTTCATTTCCACGGTGGCCACCGCGCGTGACTGGGTGGAGGTGGAACGCGTGCATGCCGGCCTGGCCGCCGACCCGGGCGCCGATGACCTGCATGCCTTCGGCCAGCAGACGCTGGCGCTGATTGCCCACGATGCGATGAAGCCGGCCATGCTCGCCTTCGCCGATACGCACTTCGATGTGCTGGCCCGGTTCGGCGAGCGGGTGGCCACCGGCACCACCGGCCAGCGCTTGAACGAACTGGCGTGGAGCCGCGGCTGGCCGTCGGATACGCCGTGGGTGACCCGCTACCAGAGCGGGCCGATGGGCGGTGATGCGCAGATTGCCGACCGTGTGCTGGAGGGTCTGTGCCAGCGCGCGATCTTCTTCGAGGACCCGCACGTGGCACGCCAGCACGAAGCCGACATCCAGCTGCTGGAGCGCGCTGTCACCACCGTGACCGACCAGGCGGTGTGCATCACTGCACCGCAGGTGGCCGCGCGTTGGGCGACCGCAGCCGCAAGGCGCAAGTAGAGTCGAGCTTGCTCGACTGGGCGCGGTGTTGGACCCAAGAGCCGTCGAGCAAGCTCGACGCTACAACAGCAACAGCGCGGTGTTGGAACCAAGCGCCGTCGAGCAAGCTCGACGCTACACCAGCTGGCGCAGCATGGCCTTCAACCGGCGGCCTTCCAGCTGGAAGTAGTCGCGCTGCTCGCGCCAGGCCGGGAAGCGCTGTTCCACTTCCTGCCAGAACGCCGGCGAGTGGTTGGCCTGGATCAGGTGGCAGAGCTCGTGCACCAGCACGTACTCGAACGCCGCCGGCCGGCCCAGCACCAGCGCCAGGTCCAGCGCCATGCTGCCATCGGGGGCCAGCGAGCCCCATTGCGAGGACATCACCTTCAGCCGCACGCGGCTGGGCGCGCGCGGCAGGCCCGGCAGGTACTTCGGCAGCCAGCGGCCGACATCGGCGCGGGTCTGGGCCTCGTAGAACTCGCGCAGCAGGCGCCGCAGCGTGGCATCGCCGGCACGGGTCGGCCACTGCACGCAGGCGCCGTGTTCGTCGATCTCCAGCCGGGCGTAGCGGCCTTCCTGCCAGCGCACCGGCAGCAGCTCGCCGCGCAGCGGCAACTCGCCGGGCTCACCCGGCTGCAGCGGCGCCGGCAGGCCGTTGTCCTGGTAGACGCGCAGTTGCAGCGCCAGCCAGTCGCGGTGCTGTTCCAGGAAGCGCTCGCCCATCACCAGGCTGGCGCGCGGCGGCAGGGTCAGACGCGCGCCACGCTCGTCCACGCTCAGCTTGATGCGGCGGGCGCGCGGGTCGCGCACGCGCAGCACCTCGATCTCGGCATCTTCCAGGCGCAGGCGCACGGTATCGCGCTGCACGGTGGCGGGCGGGGTCGTGCCGATCAGGCGGCGCAGCAAGCGGCTCATGTGCCCAGCATAGCGCCGTGCGCGGCCGCCGGATGACCGGCGACCGACGGGGTGCCTGTTCAGTCAGCCTTGCTGAGCTTGAAGGCCTCTTCCAGCAGCAGGAACAGCCGGCGGATCTCGGCGCTCTGCAGGGCGAAGCGGGCGTCGAACTCGGCGCGGCGGCCGTCTTCGTCGGCGTGCTCCAGCTGGTCCAGGGCGCCGTCGAGGAACTTCAGCTTGCGCACGATCAGATCGTCGCCGATCACGAAGGACAGGTTGTCTTCGAAGATCAGCGCCAGCTTGGTCACCTGCTTGCCGGCATCCAGGTGCTTGTCGATCTCGTCGCAGCGCAGTTCCTGGTGCTGGCACTTCACCACCGCGCCGCCTTCCACCGGGTCCTTCATCTCGCATTCTTCGCCCAGGCTCAGGCCGGTGGGCAGCGGTTCGCCGGCAATCCAGCCGGTCAGGATCGAGCGCGGCGCTACTTCGGCGTTCAGCGGCATGGCCGGGAAGCTGCCCAGCAGACCGCGGATGTCGGACATGAAGTATTCGCCGGTCTTGCGGCTGGACGTATCCACGACCACGTAACCGTGCTGCAGATCGATGAAGGCATCATTGCGCGAGGACTTCACGAAGGCGCGCGGCAGCAGTTCGTGCAGCAGGTCGTCCTTCATGCGCTTGCGCTCGCGGCCACCCGGGCGGCGGCCTTCCTTCTCTTCGATCTCTTCCAGCTTGCGCTCCAGCAGATCGTTCACCACCGCTGCCGGCAGGATCTTGTCTTCACCCCCCACCGTCAGCCACAGATGGTCGGCGATGCGGTGCGACAGCTGTTCTTTTTCCTCGCGGCCGAACGGCGAGATGAAGCCGCGCGAGTTCATTTCCAGCGCACCCACCGGCTTGAGCAGGGCGTGCGGCAACAGGGTATCGACTTCGGAAAAATCAGTGGCGGTCGGGAAGCGGAAGAACGTCAGGTTGCGAAAGAACATGGAATTCCGGAAGGCAAGAGGAAAAAGGACGATTCCGCTCAGGCAGCGGATATCTGTGCGGGTGCGTGGTCATCGGGCGGTGGCGGTGCACTGCCACGGTCCAACGCCATGAAATCAAACAATGCGGGGTCGGCCAGCTGCGAGGGATGCACCTGGCCCATGGCCCGTGCGATCTGGTCTACGCGGCCGGGGTGGTCGGCATCCCACTGCTTCAGCATCAGGCCCACCTGGCGGCGCTGCAGGTTTTCCTGGCTGCCGCACAGGTTGCAGGGAATGATCGGGAACTGGCGCGCCTGTGCATAGGCGGCGATGTCGTGCTCGCGCACGTAGGCCAGCGGGCGGATCACCACGTGGCGGCCATCGTCGCTGCGCAGCTTCGGCGGCATGCCGGACAGCTTGGCGTGGTGAAACAGGTTCATGAAGAAGGTGGCCACCATGTCGTCGCGGTGGTGGCCCAGCGCGATGCGGGTGAAGCCGTGCCGTTCGGCATGGGCGTACAGCGCGCCACGGCGCAGGCGCGAGCACAGCGAACACATCGTGCGGCCTTCGGGAATGACCCGGCTGACCACCGAATAGGTGTCCTGTTCGATGATCTGGTACGCCACCCCCAGGCTGGCCAGGTACTGCGGCAGCACGTGTTCGGGGAAGCCCGGCTGCTTCTGGTCCAGGTTCACCGCCACCAGTTCGAACGGCACCGGTGCCTTCTTCTGCAGCTGCAGCAGCAGGTGCAGCAGGGTGTAGCTGTCCTTGCCGCCGGACAGGCAGACCATGACCTTGTCGCCGGCGCCGATCATGCCGAAATCGGCGATGGCCTGGCCGACCTGGCGGCGCAGGCGCCGTTCCAGTGCGTCATGCCCGACCGCGCCCACGCGCGCATCGCGCACCGCGCGCGGCACCGGGTCGGGAAGGGAGATCACAGCACTCATGCGCTCCATTCTAACGGCTTGCGGCCGCCCGGACCGGGGGTCGGAATTCCCCTCTCCCGGTCGTCATCGTCGCTGTGTATGCTCGCAGACTGTGGACACCTACAGCCCCGCCGAGATCGTCGAACGCCTGGTCGCCCTGCGCGCCGAACACCGCGTGCTGGATGAACAGATCACCCGCATGGCGGCCAATGGCGAGGACGAACTGGAATCCAAGCGCCTGAAGCGGCGCAAGCTGCAGTTGAAGGACTGCATCGCCAAGCTGGAAAGCCTGCAGATTCCCGACGAACCGGCGTAACGGCCCGTTCCGGTAGGTGCCAACCTTGGTTGGCCTCCTGGCCTGGTAGGTGCCAACCTTGGTTGGCACGCGTGGAAGGTGTGCGGACCAAGGTCCGCACCTACCCATCGCCGCCGGGCGAGGCCCGGCGCTGCCGTCAGGCCTGCGGGGTCGGCTCGTCCGGGCGCGCCGCTTCCGGGCTGACCCGCTCAATGGTGTGGCGCAGCTCGCGGCCCAGGATGAACTTGGCATCCTTGGCCCAGGCATCCAGCCGCTGGTCGAACACCAGCTTGCTGTTCTCGTCGGGCCAGACCAGGCGCAGCTCGCGCAGCTTCTGGATGAAGCCGCGGAACAGGGTCTTGTCGAAGAACTCGGGCGCGGCCGGGGCGTACAGCAGGCTCAGGCGCTGCGCCGCCTGCTGGCACAGGCTTTCCAGTTCCGCGGTACCGAGCACACCCGGGCCGTTCTTCACCAGCACTGAAATGGTGATGTAGTAGCGCTCGAACGCCTGCTGCAGCGAATGGCCGATCGCGCGCAGCCGGAAGACTTCGTCGGTCTGGCCGGTGTTGCGCGCCAGGATGCCGCCGTCATCGTCATTGATGTTCTGCAGCAGGCCTTCGCGCACGAACACGTCGATGGTCTGCTCGATGCGCTGGGCGAATTCATCTTCGCTCCACGGCAGGAACAGCTCGGCCTGCAGGAACGGGTACACCGTGCGGCCCAGCTGCACCAGGCCGGTGCGGCTCATGCGGCGGTTGTTCTGGAAGCAGCAGGCCACCCACGAGGACGCGGTGAACAGGTGCAGCACGTTGTTGCGGAAGTAGCTGAGCAGCACCGCGGTGTCGCCGCTGACACTGAGCACGTCACCCAGCGGGTGCTTGATGCGGGTCAGGACGTTGATTTCCTCGGCGTGGGCGATGATGCGCTCCGGCGAGTGCGGGGTCACCGTCACCCGGTCCGAATACGGCATCTCGACCAGCAGGGTCTTGCACAGCTCGATCTGCGCGATCAGGTCGGCCTCGCCCATCGCGTGCTTGGGCGTGGACAGCAGCGCCAGCGCCAGCAGGTTGATCGGGTTGACGTCGGCGGCGCCGTTGATGCGCACCTGGATGCGCTCGGCCAGGGTATCGACGGTGCTGGACAGCCAGCTCGGCTTCTCGTCTTCCGAGACGGCCTCGCCGTTCCACTCCGGCGCCTTTTCAGCCAGCACGTCATTCAGCGCGATCGGTTCGCCGAAGTTCACCACCACCTGGCCGTAGTTCTGCTTCAGCACCTTGGGGATGCCCCACAGCAGCTGCCAGATCGATTCCTTTTCCTTCGGCCGCCCGGACAGTTCATCCAGGTAGCTGCCGCCTTCCATCAGCTTTTCATAGCCGATGTAGACCGGCTGGAACAGCACCGGCTTGCGCGGCTGGCGCAGGAAGGCGCGCAGGGTCATCGAGATCATGCCGCCCTTGGGCTGCAGCAGGCGGCCGGTACGCGAACGGCCACCTTCGACGAAGTACTCGATGGAATAGCCGCCAGCGACAAGCTGCGCCACGTATTCACTCAGCACCGCCGAATACAGCGCGTTGCCGCGGATCGAACGGCGGATGAAGAACGCACCGCCCTTGCGCAGCAGGGTGCCGACCACCGGCAGGTTCAGGTTGATGCCGGCCACGATGTGCGGCGGCACGATGCCACGGTCGTACAGCAGGTAGGACAGCAGCAGGTAGTCCATGTGGCTGCGGTGGCTGGGCACGTACACCACTTCGTGGCCCGGCGCGGCGGCCTTGAACTTGTCCAGGTGGTGCACCAGCACGCCGGCGTAGATGCGGTTCCACACGTGGCTGAGCATGAAGCTGGCCGAGCGCACCACCGGGCTGGAATAGTCCGCGGCGATTTCCCAGGCGTAGGCATGCGCCTTCTTCCAGGCCTCGGCGGGCTTGGAGTTGTCGCGCTTGGCCTGGGCGGCAATGGCTTCGCGCACCGTTTCGGCGGCCAGCACCTGGTCCACCAGCAGGCGGCGGGTGGACAGATCCGGGCCGATCACCGATTCACGGATGCGGCGGAAGTGGGTACGCAGCACGCGCTGCAGCTTGCGCACCGTACGCTCGGGCTCCAGGCCCTCGTCCACGGTGGAACGCAGCGAAATGGGCGGGGCGAAGCGCACGATGGTGCTGCGGCCGTTCAGCAGCAGGCCCAGCAGGCGGCGGAAGCGGCCGACCAGCGCCCAGTTTTCCGAGAACAGCACCGCGAACCAGCCGCTCTGCTTGTCCGGCGCGCGGCCCACGAAGATCGAGACCGGCACCAGGTGCACGTCCAGATCGTCGCGCACGCGGTGCGCCTGCAGCACCTTGGCCAGCGAATCGGAATGGGTCTTGGCGCCGCGCTGCTCTGGAATGAGCGAATTGCTGGAGCTGCGCCGCGACAGCGCCAGGTAGGCGCGCTTGCGGCCGGTGGGGTCACCGGCCAGCGGCACCAGCGGCGAGGGCAGACCGGCCTGGCGGCAGGCCTTGTCCAGGATCAGCGCGTTGGACAGGCCGTAGTCTTCCAGCACGTAGACCACCGGGCGGCCGTCGTTGTACTGGCCCGGATCTTCCGGTTCGATCTTCAGCGACAGCCACGGTTCCACCAGCCGGCCCAGCAGCCGCGCCCACAACGGGCGGCGGCCCGCGGCGCGCGCAGCCGCAGGCGGCGGTACCGGGTTGGGGCCGGTGCCGGTCGAGGGGGACGCCGGCACTGCTTCGGCGGGCGTCGTCTGGGATTCTTCGCCGGGGAACGGCAGCGGGTTCTGTTTCGACATCGGCGCCATTATGGCTTAGGCGGCGGTGTTGCCGCTTCCCCGGCCGCGTCCGGGGCCGCGGTGGGTGCCGGTGCGGCGGCCGCGCGCGCGGCATCGGCCTGGCGCAGCAGGGCGTCGGTATCGGCCAGGGTACGGGTCAGGTACCAGTGGCCTTCGCGACGGCTGAGCGGCAACTGCAGGGTCAGGGTGCTGCCGGCCAGTTCGTAGGTCATGCGCACAAGGGCGTTGTCGCCCTGCACCGACAGCAGCTCGCCCTGCAGGCTGCGCAGCGCTTCGTCCACGCCCAGCCCGTAGCTGGCCAGCACGGCCTTCAGGGTGTGGATGAACGGTGCCAGCTGCTGCAGGCTGCCTTCCATGCCGGCCGCACGCAGGCCGTCCTCGTCGCCGAAGCCGACCTTGCCGGCGGCGCCGACCAGCGCGCTGATGGTGCTGCGCGCCCGCGCACGGTCGCTGATCGGGGCGCCCTGCGCCCACAGGGCCAGGGTCTGCACCAGTTGCACGTAGTGCGCCTGCTGGCTGGGCGTGTAGCCCTTCTGGTGCTGCAGGTACTGCACCCCGAAGTTGCCCATCGACTGCGCGGCCTGGCGCACCGCGCTGGCCTGGCCGGCCAGCTGGCGGTCGAAGCTGCGCTGCAAGCGGGGGCCGGCATCGGGTTCGCGCAGGGCCGACAGCATCGGCAGCAACTGGTCGCCCAGCGGCAGTTCGGTCAGCGGCCACTGGCTGTGGCCTTCGTCCCAGGCCTGTTGCAGCCTCTGGTACTGGCTGGGCGGTACGGCCAGCCTGGCGTAACCGACCAGATCATCTTCGGCCAGGCGCTGGGCCATGGCCTGTACCGCAGCGACGGGCTCAGCGGCAGGCGCGACGGCGTCCGGGCTGGATTGGCGGCAGGCGGCCACCGCCAGCAGCAGCACGGCCAACAGCCCCCCGTAACGCGCAGACCTTGTTTGCACTGCCCTTGCCACGCTCATGCATTCGGACTCCCCGGACCGGTCCGCATCTTGCGGCCTGCGAGGTGACAGCGGCAAGCCGCACGGTCACGGTTTCCCGCGCAGACCGGGGTCCGATCCCTTCCGCGGCCCGGCAGAAGGGCGCTGACGCCACTGCGCAGGCATACAAAAAAAAGAGCCCGGATCACCGGGATCGCAGGCTCTTCAAACCGGCACAAGGCCGGAGGACAAGGTGTCGCACGGTTCCGGCACGAGGCCGGATGGCGGCGATGCTACGCCGACCTTCAAGTTCAGGCAATACTTCATGTAACACAATTTAAATAATTGATTTTATTGACTCAATCCTTCTGCCACACCGCTTCAATGAAATCCACGGCATGTTTTTCGGCGATTCGGGCATAAACGCCGGGGTAGCCGGCCAGCGCGCAGCCCTCGCCCCAGCTGACGATGCCGAACTGGGTCCAGCCTTCGCGCAGGCGCAGCAGCAACGGCCCGCCGGAATCGCCCTGGCAGCTGTCCATGCCTTCGCGACCGGCGCAGATGACCTTGCCGCGCGACAGCTCGCCGGCGTAGGCCTGCTGGCACTCGGCGAAGGGCACGAACGGCACCTGCACGGTCTGCAGATGGGTGGGGAAGGCGTCGGCGCCGCTTTCGGTGGTGCCCCAGCCGATCACGGTGAAATCGCGGCCGGGCTTGAGGTAGCTGGCATCCGGGCGCAGCCGCACCTGCACCGGTTCGGCGTCGGCCAGCGGCGCGTCCAGCTGGATCAGGGCCACGTCGTGTTCCAGCGCGCTGCCGCTGTTGAACGCCGGGTGCACGTGCAGGGCGCGCACGTTCGAGGGCCGCGGGCTGGCTTCGGTGGACAGCGCGGTGGCGCCGCCCAGCACCGCCAGCGCAGCCGGCTGTGCGCCCTGCACGCAATGGGCGGCGGTCAGGACCCAGCTGGGTGAGATCAGGGTGCCGCCGCAGAAGTGCCGGTCGTAGTCGGTATCGCCGTAGGACAGCCCCTGCAGGCTGACCATGAACGGGTACTGGCCCGGTTGGGCGCTTTCGCCGCCGATGATGCGCGGCGTTTCGCGTGGCGCCGGCGCCGCGCTGGCGGTGCTGGACGCGGCGAGCAGGCCGGCCAGCAGGAACAGGGTATTGCGATCCATGTAGGTGTACTCCCTTCATCGTGGGTGGGCCGGCAGCCAGAGGCCGTGCCGGTTCACCGATTGGGAAGCACAGCGGCGCGCCGTTGCGCCGACCCGCGCACAGTTTTCGCCGCTGGGGATGCTTGCGACAGGATCATCCGCACAAATGCGAACGCCATCCCACGGTGGGTGGGATGGCGTTCGGGGTGCGGAAGTGCGGTACGTCGCCGGCAGGCTCAGCGGGCAGCCAGAGCCGCCACGATTTCCTGCTGGATGGCACGTGCGGCGGCCTGCGGATCGGCCGCCAGCCGGATCGGGCGGCCGACCACGATGGCGTCGGCGCCGTCGGCGAAGGCCTGGGCCACGCCCACCGTGCGCTTCTGGTCATCGCCCACCGGGCCACCGGGGCGGATGCCCGGGCAGACGATCGAGAACCCGGCACCGGTGGCGGCGCGGATCGGACCGGCTTCCTGGCCCGAGGCGATCACCCCGTCGATGCCGGCCGCCTGGGCGGCCAGCGCGCGCTCGACCACCACGTCGACCGGTTCGCGGTCGATGCCCATCTGCGCCAGGTCCGCACGGCCCATCGAGGTCAGCACGGTCACCGCCAGCAGGCGCATGTCGCTGCTGTTGGCGGCCGCGCAGGCCTCCATCATGGCCGGGTGCCAGCCGTGGATGGTGGCGTAGCTGACCGGCCACTGCGACAGGCGCTTGATCACGGCGGCGGCGGTGGCCGGAATATCGAAGAACTTCAGGTCGACGAACACGCGCTTGTCGCGGCGGGCCAGTTCGTCGAGCACCTGGAAGTACTCGCCGGAGGCCAGCAGTTCCATGCCGATCTTGTAGAACGCCACGCTGTCGCCCAGACGGTCCACCCACTCCAGCGCCTGCACGCGGTCAGGCACGTCCAGGGCGAAGATCAGGCGCTCGTCAGCGCGCAGCGGCAGGGGCGCGCGGCTCACGGTGCGTAGTCCAGCGCGGCGCGCTTGGCATCATGGCGGGCCTGGCGCGACTGGCTGTAATCGTTGTTGAACTGGGCCGGCTCGAAACCGCCGTAGGTCGGGTTCGGCAGCATCCACCAGCGCTCGCCGAACCAGTCGTGGTACTGCTGCAGCAGCGCGTCACGGCCTTCGTTGGTGTTGGCGGTCACTTCGACGAAATCGCCCAGCTGGTCGCCGAACTGCATCAGCACGCGGTACTTCTGCCCGGCCAGGCGGCGGCGGCAGTTCTTCTCGCTGCCGGCCTGCTCGCAGCCTTCCACCACGGTGCCCAGGCCCAGGAACACGCTGTCATCGGCCACCGGCAGGCCCTGCTCGCGCAGGTTGGCCAGGGTCGCGTCCTTCAGGTGCACGGCGCGGTTGGAGATGTACAGCAGGGTCACGCCCTTGGCGTTGGCGGCCTTGGCGAAATCGACAACGCCGGGAATGGCCTTGGCCTTCTTTTCGGCCACCCACTGGTCCCAGCTCAGCTCGTCGTATTCCTTGCCATCGCGCACCAGGCGCGCCTGGTAGGGCGAGTTGTCCAGCACGGTCTCATCCAGGTCGAGCACCACCGCCGGCTTCAGGCCCTTGGCATCGTTGCCGCGCTCTTCCGGCACCAGGGCGTCCCAATGGGCTTCCTTCAGCGCCACGTCCAGGTGGTCGGCGGCGGCGCGGTAGGTCTGCTCGGTGATCGCCTTGTATTCCTGCGCACGCTGCATCCACAGCACCGCATTGAGGTTGTCGTTGGCGGTGGCATCGGGCGCGCCTTCTGCCTTGGCAGTGGCGGCCGCAGCCTCCGGGGCGGCGGCTTCAGCGGCAGGCGCATCCACGCGCTTGCAGGCGGACAGGCCGAGCGCCGCAGTGGCGAGCAGGCTCAGGGACAGGGCAACGGGACGACGCATCAGGATTCACCGGCATTCAGATATACCGGCCCATTTTACCGGCAAAGACGCCACCGGGGCCGCTATGCTTCCCGGTTCACCCGTTGCGTGCTGCAGGCTGCCATGACCGATTCCGCCCCGACCCCCGACGTTCCCCTGCTCGACGCCATCCAGGCCCGCCTGCTGGGCTGCCTGGTGGAGAAGGAGGCGACCACGCCGGACACCTATCCGCTGACGGTGAACGCTGCGCAGTCGGCGGCCAACCAGAAGACCGCCCGCGAGCCGGTGATGAACCTCGATGCCGGCAGCGTGCAGCACGCCCTGCGCCAGCTGGAGACGCTGGGCCTGGCCCGCCAGCACTTCTCGTCGCGCGCCGACCGCTACGAGCACCGCCTGCAGGCCGCGCTGGACCTGACCCGGCAGCAGACCGTGCTGCTGGCCCTGCTGCTGCTGCGTGGGCCGCAGACCCTGGGCGAACTGGTGACGCGCAGCGAGCGCCTGCACCGTTTCGCCGATACCGACGAAGCCCGCCACGCGATCGAACGCCTGCAGCAGCGTGGCCTGCTGCTGGTGCTGCCGCGCGCCAGCGGCCAGCGCGAAGACCGTTACATGCACCTGCTGTGCGGTGAAGTGGATGGCGCGGCCCTGGCGGCGAAATACGCCGGCAGCGGTGGTGGCAGCAGTCCCGCCGGCGCCGACCCGGACCTGCTGGCCCGGGTGGAGCAGCTGGAGGCCACCGTGGCAGAACTGCAGGCGCAGCTGGCTGCACTGCGCGGCTGAGGGGGTGGGTGCCGACCGTTGGTCGGCACGGTGCCATACCAGCGAGGGCGGCCTGACCACCCTCGCCCCGCAGACTCAGGTCGGCGTATCCACGTCGTCCCAGTCGGCCTGTTCAAAGCAGAACAACCAGTTCAGCGCGTAGTGGCGCTCGTAGATCACGCCGCCCTCCAGCGCACCGGGCATCGGTGCACCTTGGCGCTGGGCCTCACGCGCAGCCCAGTGCAGCCGGTAGTGCAGATCCAGCGCATCCAGCAGCTCGGCGGTATCGCGCAGGGCCGCAGGCGCGCTGCCACTGTCAGCCTTCTGCAGC
Organism: Stenotrophomonas sp. SAU14A_NAIMI4_8; assembly: GCF_003086695.1. Classification (NCBI taxonomy): domain Bacteria; kingdom Pseudomonadati; phylum Pseudomonadota; class Gammaproteobacteria; order Lysobacterales; family Lysobacteraceae; genus Stenotrophomonas; species Stenotrophomonas sp. SAU14A_NAIMI4_8. The sequence continues at coordinate 99,395 of NZ_CP025999.1, read as the reverse complement.
AGGGCACCCACCACATCCGGCACGGCACAGGTCGCCTGCGGCCACGGCAACACCTCGGACAGGCCCAGCGCCCACAGCAGCACGGCCAGGCTCTCGTAGCGCCATCCGAACGGCAGAGCCGCCTCGGCGTCCCCGTGCTCGATGAAGGCGGCCTCAGCCGGGCTCAAGGCCTCGGGCAGGGCCGGCAGGCGCCCGGCCAACTCGGCCAGGCTCAACGGTGGGTCACCGGCCTGCAGCGCCTCGGCGCGCAGCGCACACGCCAGCAGCGCCTGTGCTCTGGCCCAGACCTGGGCAGGCGCGCGCAGCTGTGCCTCGGCCGCGCCCACCACGGGTGGCAATGACGGCGGGGCATGCACCGCGTGGGCCTGCAGCTGCTGTTGGCTGCGCGCCCGGCGCTGCTCGGCGTCGACGGGATAGGGCACCTGCGCCTGCGGATCGAGCGCGTCACCCAACAGCACCTTGCCGGCCGGATCGCGGACGCTGCCATCTTCCAGGAAGCACACCGCGTTGGCCTGGAGCAGCCAAGGCTGCAGCGCCCCAAGATCGGCTTCGGCCAGCTCGAACAGATAGTGCTGGCGCACGCGCTGCACGTGCCGCATCAGGTGATAGCGCGCGGCGGTCATCTGCCCGTCGCCGTGGCCCAGCACGTAGTTCACGAAGCCGCCCAGGTGCGGGGCCAGTGCGGGGTCATCCAGACCACGGACGTTGGCAGCGTCGGCCTGTGGTGGCGGTGCCAGTACGTGGCCGAGGGTGGAATACGCGTTGATCAGCATCGGAGCATCCGTGCAGGAAAACAGACCTGCACCTTACTCCACTGGCTCATGCTGGCTGTTGAACCGCCGCAGCGCCCGGTGTGGCATACAAGCGGCTGGCCGCGTCCACGCCCGGCAGCTGGATCACCCCGCGTTCCTGCATGCCCAGGCCCAGCAGGATGCGCCCGGAGGCCACGTTGTCCAGGTCGGTGATGCCGTACAGTTCCTCGATGCCCAGCTCCGCACGCGCATGCGCGAACACCGCCCGCGCCGCCTCGCTGGCATAGCCTTGGCCGCCGAACGCCGCCAGCACCGCATAGCCGATATCCGGCCCCGGCAGGCCATCGCGCCGCACCAGACCGGCATTGCCCAGCCAGGCGCCATCGGACAGCCGCTCGATGGCGTACATGCCGAACCCGTTCAACGCATAGCTGTGCAGCACCCGCAGCGCGATGTACTCGCGCGCCTGTTCCTCGCTGCGCACCTTGCGGTCGCCGATGAAGCGCAGGAAGCCGGGATCGTTGAGCAGCGCCAGCATCGGCGCCGCATCGCGATCCGGCTCGAGGGCGCGCAGGCGCAGGCGTTCGCTTTCGATGGGGTGCATGCGCAGGCCTGTTGAGGGAGAGGCCTGATTGTAGGGCGATGTGCCGGGGTCGGATCCCTTCGCGGAGCGAAGGCCTCTGACCCCTGTCAGGACGGTGCTGGGGTCAGAGCCCTTCCCTGCGGGAAGGGATCCGACCCCGGGTCAATCGAACAGCGCCTCGATCGCCGCCAATCCCGCCGTCGCGCGCTCTTTCTTGCGCGCCGCATCGGCCACCGGATCGGCACCGTCGCGCTGGATTTCCTCGGCCGGAATCTCCTCGAAGAACCGGCTCGGCTTCAACCGCACATGCTCGCCGAACTTGCGCGTCAGCTTGCTGTAACTCATCCACAGCTGGATCTTGGCGCGGGTGATGCCCACGTACAGCAGGCGGCGTTCTTCCTGCAGGTTGCCTTCGTCCAGGCTGACCTGGTGCGGCAGCACCCCGTCTTCGCAGCCGACGATGAACACGTACGGGAATTCCAGACCCTTGGACGCATGCATGGTCATCATGCGCACCTGGTTGCCACCCTCGTCCTTGTCGCTGCGCGACAGCAGGGCGAGCTGGCCGGCCAGGTCGGCGGCGGTGGCACCGCGGGGGCCACCCTCGAACCACTGCGCCAGTTCCTCGATGTTGTTGGCACGGCGCTGGTAGCTGGCCTCTTCCTTGGCCTGCTGGCGCAGTTCGCTCAACAACCCCGATTCCTTGGCCACCTTGCGGATCATGTCGCCGGAGGTGATCTGGCGGGTCTGCGCACGCAGGTCGCGCAGGATGTCGGTGAAGCGCGCCAGGCTGTTGGCCGCCCGCGGGGGCAACTGCTGCAGCGCGCCGATCGCTTCGGCGGCGTGCGCCATCGGGATGTCTTTTTCCTGCGCCAGCTCGGCCAGCTTGGCCAGCGTGCCGGCACCGACGTCGCGCTTGGGCGACTGCACCGCACGCATGAACGCGGTGTCGTCGTCCGGGTTCACCAGCAGCCGCAGCCAGGCCAGCGTGTCCTTCACTTCCTGGCGTTCCAGGAACATGGTGCCGCCGGTCAGGTGGTAGGGAATGCGCAGCAGCTGCATCGCCTTTTCCAACGGACGCGACTGGAAGTTGCCGCGGAACAGGATGCAGAAATCACTCCACGGCACCTTGCGCGACTGCGCCACGAAGGCGATTTCGGCGGCGACCTTTTCTGCTTCGTGTTCGCTGTTGCGGCATTCCCACACACGGATGCGCTCGCCGTCGGCCTGGTCGCTCCACAGCTTCTTCAGGTGTTCGTGCGGGTTGTTGGCAATGAGCGCATTGGCCGCGCGCAGCACGCGGTTGGAGCAGCGGTAGTTCTGCTCCAGCTTGATGATTTCCAGCGCAGGGTAGTCGCGCCCCATCTGCTGCAGGTTTTCCGGGTTGGCGCCACGCCAGGCGTAGATCGACTGGTCATCGTCACCCACGCAGGTAAAGTTGCCCTTTTCGCCCGCCAGCTGCTTCAGCAGCCGGTACTGCGCATCGTTGGTGTCCTGGCATTCGTCCACCAGCAGGTAGCCGATGCGCTCGCGCCAGGCCACGGCGATATCCGGATTTTCTTCCAGCACCTGCACCGGCAGGCGGATCAGGTCATCGAAGTCCACCGCGTTGAAGGCGGTCAGGCGCAGCTGGTAGCGCTCGTAGACGCTGGCCGCTTCCTTTTCCCGGTTGCTGCGCGCGGCAGCCATCGCCTGTTCGGGCGACAGGCCGGCGTTCTTCGCGCGCGACACCAGGTTCTTCATGTCCTCGATGTCATCGGGCTTGGCGCCGGACATCAGGTCCTTGATCTGCGCAGCGGCATCGTCGGCATCAAAGATCGAGAAGCCACGCTTCAATCCCACGGCCGCGTGTTCGATCTGCAGGAACTTCAGGCCCAGGGCGTGGAAGGTGCAGATGGTCACCTCGTCGGCATCCTGCTCGCGCAGGCGCTTGGCCACGCGCTCGCGCATTTCCTTGGCCGACTTGTTGGTGAAGGTGATCGCCGCGATGCGGCGCGCGGGGTAGCGCCCGCAGCCGATCAGGTGGGCGATCTTTTCGACGATCACACGCGTCTTGCCACTGCCCGCACCGGCCAGCACCAGCAGGGGGCCTTCGATGTGCAGGACGGCGGCGGCTTGGGGGGGATTGAGACCGTGCATGGGTTGCAGATTGTACCGGCAGCCCGGGCCGTCCACAGCCCAGCCGCGGTTTGCCGTGGCCCCGGCGGGGGTGCTATAGCTAGGGCACAGCCATCGAAGGAATGATGTCATGAACGTAGTTCGCGTACGTCTGCTGTGCACCCTGTTGGCCACCCTGGTGCTGCCGGGCATGGCCGCTGCGGCCCAACCGCCCGAGCAGGACGCCCAGGTCACCCAGTCCAAGGCGTTCCTGGACAGCCATCCGGATCTGCGCCTGCGCCAGAAAGGCCTGCAGGCGTTGAAGCAGGACCGGGCAGACCAGGCCACCCACTGGTTCCAGCGGGCCGCCTGGTATGGCGACAAGCCCTCCCAGGCGATGCTGGCCGAGCTCTACTGGTCCGGCCACGGGGTGGCCGTGGATCGCCCGCGGGCCTATGCCTGGATGGACCTGGCCGCTGAACGCGGGGGGCAGCGTGCCCTGGCCAAGCGCGAGCTGTACTGGTCTCAGTTGAGCGCTAGCGAACGTGAACGCGCCCGCCAGGTCGGCCACCCCCTGCATGCGCGCTATGCCGACGCCGTGGCCCAGCCGCGCCAGGAGCGGCAGATGCGCGCCAGCCGCGTACAAGCCACCGGCAGCCATGTCGGCTACGTCGGCACCATGGGCGTGTGCATGCGCGGCGACCATGCCGTGGACCAGACCCGGATCATCAATGACACCTGCAGCAGCAGCGTCGAAGGCAGCCGCTACTACGCGCAGGCCCATTGGTCGCCCACCCACTACTGGCAGGCGCAGGACGCTGAACTGGAGCGCAGTCTGTCGCCGCGCGTGGACATCGGGCGCGAACAGGCGCTGCCGGCGCCGCGCTGAGTCTTTCCCGGCCGCCCCGGCGGCCGGGCACGTGGCCGTAGAATAGGCCGATGGCCAAGCTCTATTTCTATTATTCGGCGATGAACGCCGGTAAGACCACCACCCTGCTGCAGAGCGCGCACAACTACCGTGAGCGCGGCATGCGGGTGGCGATCCTGACCCCGCGCCTGGACGACCGCGCCGGCGCCGGCGTGGTGGCCTCGCGCATCGGCCTTCGTGCCGACGGCATGGCCTTCGAACGCGATACCGACCTGCAGCAGTGGGTGCAACAGGACCTGGCGGCCAACGGCCCCTTGGGATGTGTGCTGGTGGACGAAGCGCAGTTCCTCAGCCGCGCCCAGGTCTGGCAGCTCAGCGAGGTGGTGGACCAGCTGCGCATTCCGGTGCTGTGCTACGGCCTGCGCACCGATTTCCGCGGCGAGCTGTTCGAGGGCAGCCAGTACCTGCTGGCCTGGGCCGACGAGATGCAGGAGATCAAGACGATCTGCCACAGTGGCAAGAAGGCCACGATGACCGTGCGCGTGGACGAACATGGCCATGCGGTGCAGGACGGCCCTCAGGTGGAGATCGGCGGCAACGACCGCTACGTGTCGGTCAGCCGCGCCGAGTTCAAGAAGATCACCCGGGGCGAAGGGCGGATCGAGCCGATGCAGGCCCCGCTGCCGTTGTAAGGGGTGGGGGGTTTTGCAGGGCTTGCAGCCCTGCACCTGCTTTGGAGCAACAGCAACGGCCAAAGCCAAAGCGGCATTCCGTGGGTTGGCGGGGCGGTGTCGGAGTGCGGGGACGCCGCAAGTACGTCCGTGTAGGCTTGGCAGCCGCATCCATGCGGCTGACACCCCGCATTCCGACACCGCCCCGCCTTAGACAGTTGGCCGGCGGCCAGTAGATCCACGCCATGCGTGGATGAAATCTGTCAGATATCGATATGAATCTGGGGTCAGAGCCCGTTGCGCAGCAACGGGATCCGACCCCGGTGCCGTTCCGACAGATCGCGGACAACTGTCGAAGGCGGGGTGGGTCCGGTGGCGGGGGTGTCCGCGGCATGGATGCCGCGGCCAAGCCTACAGGGACGTACTTGCGGCGTCCCCCGGCACCGGACCCACCCCGCCATCCCACTGAATGCAGGCCTTTGACGTTGCTTCGGCAGGTGCAGGGCTGCAAGCCCTGCAGACCAACCCCAATTCAATACAGCGTGCGCTCGGGCGCGCCGGCCGGCGGCGGGGTGTACTGGTACAGCCAGGTCTCGGTGAGGGTCTTGCCGCCGCTGCGCAGGTACAGGCGGATGTCGATCTGCTCGCTGCTGCCCTCCGGCGGCACCAGGTCGAACATCGCCCGATACCCCTTGATCTCGCGCAGCGGGCGCGCCGAAACGATCTCGACCCGGCCACGACTGGTTTCCACCACCGCTTCCACGTCGGCCTTGTCGATCAGCCCGGCCAGTTCGCCGCCTTCGAAATCCACCGCGAAGCGCCAGCTGAAGTACTCGCGCTTCTTGCCGATGATGCCGCCCAGGCCGGTACGGCTGGCCACGCAGTGCGCCAGCGGCGGGCGCGCCGGCGGTTCGGCGCCCCAGTACAGGCGGTAGCCGATCAGCAGTTCCTGCCCGGCCTGCGGCTTTTCCTTCGGGTTCCAGAACGCGACGATGTTGTCGAAGGTTTCATCCACGGTGGGAATTTCCACCAGCTGCACCGAGCCTTCGCCCCATTCGCCCTTCGGCTCCACCCACAGGCACGGGCGCTTCTCGTAGAACACGCCGTCGTCCTGGTAATGGTCGAAGTTGCGGTCGCGCTGCAGCAGGCCGAAGCCGCGCGGGTTGCGGTCCACGAACATGTTGAAGCGCAGGTTGCGCGGGTTCAGCAGCGGCCGCCAGATCCATTCGCCCGACCCGGTCCACAGTGACAGGCCGTCGGTATCGTGGATTTCCGGGCGCCAGTCCCAGCCCATGCGGCGGTCGTTCTCGCCCACCTGGTACATGCTGGTGCAGGGCGCGATGCCCAGCCGCTCGATCGCCTTGCGCGGGTACAGGGCGCTGTCGATGTCCATCAGCAGCACGTCGCCATTGGTGATGGCAAAGCGGTAGGCGCCGGTCACGCTGGGCGAATCCAGCAGGCCATACACCACCAGGGTGTTGGAATCGGCTGCCGGCTGTTCCAGGTAGTAGGCGATGAAATCGGGGAACTCTTCCGGCTTGCCCATGCCGGTGTCGATGGCCAGGCCACGCGCGGACTGCCCGTACTGGCCTTCCTTGCCGACGGCGCGGAAGTAGCTGGCGCCGAGGAAGGCGGCGAAATCGCGGTCGGTGTCGGTGCGGGTGTTCAGGCGGAAGCCGGCAAAGCCCAGGTCGGCGGGCAGTTCACCGTTCTTGATGCCGCTCTTGCCGTAGTTGAACGCCGCGCCGTCGTAGGCCAGTTCCTGTGCCTTGCCATCGACCACGTCGAACATGCGCACCGGCGAATGGAAGTACAGGCCCAGGTGGAAGAACTTGGCCTGGAACCGGCCCGGCTGGTCGGCCCACAGCGCGTGGTCCTGGCGGTAGCCGATCGACTGGTACTGGTCCCAGTCCAGCCCTTCCAGCCGGCCCGGCAGCACGCGCTTGTGGCTCTTGTAGGGGGCCTGGGCCAGGGCACGGGCCTGGCCCTTCAGGGTGGCGAAATCGAACGGCTGCGGCTGGCCCAGGCGACGCAGGCCCAGCTGGCCGCTCTTGCCGGCCGCGCAGGCAGGCAGGGCAGGCAGGCCAAACGCAGCCAGGGCAAGGGAGGCATTGCGGAGGAAATCGCGACGTTGCATGCAGGCGCGGGAGCAAGGGAAAGGTCGGCCATCATAGGCAGACAAACGTTAACGGGCAGCGGAGGTGGCCGGCTGCGGTTCAGTCTGCGCCAGCGCGGCGATGCGGGCCTCCAGCCCGCGCAGGCCCGGCGCCTGCGGGCCGCGCTGGGCCAGCAGCAGCTGCCGCGCTTCAGCCAACACCTCGCGTGCCTGCGCGGGCTGGCCGGCCTGCTGCAGCGCCTGCCCCTGCGCCAGCAGCGCCTGTGGCAGCAACGCGGTGTGGTCGGGCTGTCGCCACAGCGTGGCCGCGCGCGCGTAGTGGCCCGCCGCGGTAGCCGCATCGCCACTGGCGCTGGCCCACTGGCCCAGGGCGAATTCACCGTGGCCGATCTCGCGATGGCTCGGCCCCAGCGCGGTCAGCAGCTGCGCCTGCACGGTCCGCAGCTCCTCGCCGGCCAGCGCCAGTTCGCCCCGCTGCAGCGCCAGCAGCGCGCGCGCCCGGCGCACCACCAGCGCCTCCGGGTGGCGCGGGCCCCAGGCCTCCTGGGCGGCTGTCCAGGCAAGTTCAAGCTCGGTGGCAGCGGCAGCCGTCTGTCCCTGCCGCGCCAGCACATCGCCCAGCTGGCGGTGCAGGGTGATCACCTGCGGGCTGCTGGCATCGCTGGGCTGCTGCAGCAGCGCCAAGGCCTGGCGGTAGCCGGCCAGCGCCGCCGGCAGGTCCCCCGCGGCGGCGTCCAGACCGGCCAGGTCGGCCAGCGATTCGGCACGCCCGAAGCGCTCGCCGATGCCCTGGTGGCGCAGTGCCAGGGCCTGGGTGAAGGATCGCCGTGCCGCCTCGGCATCGCCCAGTTCGGCCTGGCAGCGGCCCAGCTGGCTGTGGAATTCAGCCACCGACGCCGGCAGGGCGCTGGCTTCGGTGGCGGCCAGGGACTGCAGCGGCTGCAGATGGGCCAGGCATTCGCGGTCGCGGCCCAGCATGCGCAGCGCGCGCCCGCGCTGGGTCACCGCCTCCAGCTGCAACGCAGGCGGCACATCGTCCACCCGCTGCAGCAGCTGGCGCTGCCGGTCCAGTGTCTGCAGGGCCAACTGGTAGTCGCCCAGACCGATCCGCAGTCGCCCGATCACGCCCTCCAGCTCGGCCAGGGCCAGCGGCTGGTCGGCCAGCTCGGCTTCGCCACGCTGTTGCCCGGCAGCCAGCAGCTGCGGCACGTCGAAGTGCCCGTGGCGCTGGCTGGCCGCCTTGTCGAACAGGCCCACGGTGAAATCCTGCATGGCCTGCGCGCGGGCCATTTCCAGCCGCGCCTGCCGCGCCTGCCACAACGCCGTCGATGTGGTGCCCAGCAAGCCCAGCACGGCCACCGACGCCAGCGCCACGCCCCACCGGTGCCGGCCCACGTACTTGCGCACGCGGTAGCCCACGCCGGGCGGACGGGCCTGGATGGGCTGCCCCTGCAGGAAGCGCCGCAGGTCACCGGCCATCGCCTCGGCCGAGGCATAGCGCTGGTCGGGGTCTTTCTGCAGCGCTTTTTCCAGCACGACATCCAGATCGCCGCGCAGGCGCCGGGCCTGCCGCTGCAGCGCGCGACGCGGCGCGCCGGGCTGGTCGGCCAGCCGCTGCAGCAGCACCGACGCGCGTGGCGCCTGCACGTCCAGGATCGAACGTTCCCATTCGGCATCACTGTGCCGGCGCAGGCGGTAGGGCTTGTGTCCGGTCACCACTTCGAACAGCACCACGCCCAGCGAATAGACGTCGGTGAGCGTCGTGACCAGTTCACCGCGCACCTGCTCCGGGGCCGCGTAGTGCAGGGTGAACGCACGGATCTCGGTGGCCGGGTGCGGGCTGCTGGTGTCGTCGTGGTCCAGCAGTTTGGCAATGCCGAAATCCAGCAGCTTCACCGTGCCATCGTCACGCACCAGGATGTTGGACGGTTTCAGGTCGCGGTGCACCACCAGGTTGGCGTGGGCATGGCTGACCACCGCGCAGACCTGCAGCATCAACTGCAGGCGGGCTTCCAGCGGCGGCTGCACCCTGCGGCAGTAATCGCTGATCGGCTCGCCTTCCACGTAGTCCAGCGCCAGGTAGGGCTGTCCGTGCAGATCCACGCCGGCATCCAGCAGCTGCGCCAGGTGCGGGTGCTGCAACCGGGCCAGGATCTGTCGCTCGCGGCCGAAGCGCTGGCGCAGGCCGGGATCGGCCACGCCGCTGCGCAGCAGCTTCAGCGCCACCTGGCGCTGGTACAGGCCATCGCAGCGCTCGGCCAGCCAGACCTCGCCCATGCCGCCTTCGCCCAGCGGGCGCAACAGCCGGTACGGCCCCACCTCGCTGCCGGCGCGGCCCGGTGGCGGCGCGGTCCACAGCGGCTGGGCCATGAAATCCTGGCTGTCCGGTTCCTGCTGCAGCAGCCGCTGCAGTTCATGGCCCAGCGCCGGGTCATGTTCGGTCAGGCGCTGCAGGCGCCGCTGCCGCGCCTCCGGGCCCAGTTCCAGCAACTGGTCCAGCCAGGATGAAAGTTCCTGCCAGCGTGCGCTGTCCATCGGCCGGGCCGCGTCGCGGTGCTCAGTCTTCGCGCATGGCGGCCAGCAGGAACAGGCGCGCCTTCTGCCAGTCGCGGCGGATGCTGCGTTCGGAACGCTGGCTCAGTTCGGCAATCTCCTGTTCGGACAGGCCGGCGAAGTAACGCAGTTCCACCACCCGGCCCAGGTGCGCGTCCACCGCCTGCAGGCGTTCCAGGGCCACGTCCAGGGCCAGCAGGTCTTCGTCCAGGCGCACGCCACTGCTGCTGTTCTCGGGAATCTCGGCCACCCGTTTCAGGTCGCCACCGCGCTTGCGGGCCAGGCGGTTGCGCGCGTAGTCCACCACCACGCTGCGCATGGCCGATGCCGCGTAGGCGAAGAAGTGCGCGCGATCTTCGAAGCGGGCGGCGCCGCGGCTGCCCAGCAGTTTCAGATACGACTCGTGCACCAGTGACGTGGCATCCAGGGTGCGCCCCTGCTGGCCGGCCAGCTGGCGCCGGGCCATGGTGTGCAGTTCCTGGTAGAGCGTGGTCAGCACGCGGTCCAGCGCGGTGCGATCACCGCCGCGCGCAGCGTCCAGCCATACGGTGATGTCCGGTCCCTCATCCATCGCCAACGTTCCCCCGCCGGATGTTGGCTGGACTATAACGCTGCCGGTGTGCAGCGCATGAAGACGTTCAGCGCTGGCAGCGGCTGCACCAGACGCTGGCGCGCTGGCCGATCATGGCGTGCTTCAACGGGCGCCCGCATTGTGGGCACGGCAGGCCATCGCGGCCGTACACCAGCAGTTCCTGCTCGAAGTAACCGGGAGCGCCGTCGGGGCTGATGAAATCGCGCAGGGTGGTGCCGCCGCGGGTGATCGCATAGCCCAGCGTGTCCTTCACTTCGCGCGCCAGCCGCTGGTAGCGCGCGCGGGAGACCTTGCCGGCCTCGCGCAATGGGCTGATGCCGGCCTTGAACAGGCTTTCGGCGGCGTAGATGTTGCCCACCCCCACCACCACCGCCTGGTCCATCAGGAAGGTCTTCACCGGCGCGCTGCGGCCGCGGCTGCGTTCGAACAGATAGTCGCCGTCGAAGATCTCGTCCAGGGGCTCCGGGCCCAGGCCCTGCAGCAGCGGATGCACTTCACCGGCCGGCTGCCACAGCAGGCTGCCGAAGCGGCGCGGGTCGTTGAAGCGCAGCAGGCGGCCATTGTCCAGGCTGATATCGACGTGGTCGTGCGTGCGCAGCGGCGTGTCGCCGGGCAGCACGCGCAGGCTGCCGGACATGCCCAGGTGCAGTACGGCGCTGCCCACGGCGGTATCCAGCAGCAGGTACTTGGCACGGCGGCGTACGCTGTCGATGCGCTGCCCCGGCAACTGCTCGGCCACGTCCGGCGGGATGGGCCAGCGCAGGTCGGCGCGGCGCAGGATCACCCCGTGCACGCGGCGACCTTCCAGATGCGGCGCCAGGCCACGGCGGGTGGTTTCGACTTCGGGCAGTTCAGGCATGGGCTGATTCTACGCCGGGCCACGCGAAGCCGCCGGCAGGGTCCGGCGCTACCGGACAAGGCGCCCTACGCATCCGCGGTGGGCGCTTCGACCAGGAAGGCACCTTCCACCAATGCCCCCCGCCCACCCAGTCGCCAGAACGCCAGATAGGGCCCGAAGTCGACCGCGGCCGGGGCCAGTGGCTGGGCGATGTACCAGCCCAGGTAGAGATCGGAGGCAAGGTGGTACAGCGCCTCGTCCAGTGCGTTCATCTGCGGGCTGTCGAGCGTGCGCGCCCGGCGCACTTCATCGCAGATGACATCGTGCAGGTAAGCCGCTGGGCCCGAGCCGCTCCAGGCCGACTGCAGACGGTCGGCGGGGGCTTCGACCACCGGCACAGCGCGCAGCGTGGCCTGCAGCGCGGGCTCGCCGGCAACACCGGCCACCCGGGCCAGCTCATCCAGCCAGGCGCGCGCGGCGCGGGCCAGCGCCTGCGTATCGCCCACGTGGGCCGGCTGCAGGTACAGGTGGTTGCCCCAGTGACCGGCGCCGAGCACGTCCAGCGCGCGCGCACGCAGTGCATCGGCATGCGGGAAGGTGGCGAACACCGCGGCCAGCGTGTCCGGCCCGGTCACGCCCTGCAGCAGGCCGGAGAAATACCAGTCCTCCTGATCGCTGTGCCCGGCACAGAATGCCGTCCACTCCTGCATCAGTTCATCGTCGATGCGGTCATCCATGGTGAGGTTTTCCCTTGCAGCGGTGCGGCCGCCATGATCGCCGATCAGCGCGGCGGTGCGGCCAGTTCACGCGCGTCCAGGTAGCCATCGCGGTTGGCATCCTGTTTGTGGAAGCGCTGGATGAGCGTCTGCCGCTGCTGCTCGCGGGTGATCGGCCGGCCCTTGCCGCCCGGCAGTTCATCGGCGGTCAGCACGCCATCGCCGTTGCGGTCCATGCGGTCGAAGGCATACAGCATCCATTGCACGTACTCCGCTTCACTCACGCGGCCGTCGCCATCGCTGTCCATGCGCTGCAGGTAGGTGGCGGTGTCGCTCACCTGGGCGTGCGCGCACAGCGGCGCCAGCACGGCCAACAACGCTCCAGCTATTCGCTTCATGCGCCCACCAGGGTGTAGCCCTTCAGGCGCGCGGCGTAGGCCTGCAGCGTGGCGATGCCGCTTTCTTCGGCTTCGCGGCACCAGGCCTGCAGCTGGCGCAGGCGCTCGGCCGCATCGTGGCCGCGGGCTTCCAGCAGCGTGGCCAGGCGCGCGCGGAACTCGACCAGCACCCCGATGCGCGGACGCTGCGCGACCCAGGCGCGCAACTGCGCGCGGCTGTCCGGATGCAGCCAGCGGCCGTCGTTCACCAGACCGCGGCGCAACCGCCGCGGCAGCAGACGGCGCAGCTTGGCCCCGGCGTGGGCGGCCTCCTCGCGCAGTGCCGGCACGAAGACATTGCGCTGGTAGTCGGTCATGGCCTGGAAACGGTGCGACAGCAACGCCTTCAGGGTGTCCGCATCGGGTACGGCGATGTTCGGGCGCACATCCATGGCCGGCGCCACGCGCAGCACCGTGGCCAGGCGCAAGGCCTGCAGCAGGCGGATCGCGCTCCAGCCGATGTCGAATTCCCAGCGCCGCATCGCAAAGCGCGCCGAGCTGGGGAAGGCATGGTGGTTGTTGTGCAGTTCTTCACCGCCGATCCAGAACGCCCACGGCGTCAGGTTGGTGGAGGTATCGGCCGATTCATAGTTGCGGTAGCCCCACCAGTGGCCCAGGCCGTTGACCACGCCAGCGGCCCAGAACGGAATCCAGGCCATCTGGATGGCCCACAGCGCTACGCCCGGCAGGCCGAACAAGGCCGCGTTGATGGCCAGCAGCAGCACCGGGCCCAGGGTGGCGCGCGGCGTATACAGGTGGCGCTCGATGGCGTCGTCCGGAGTGCCGCGGCCGTACTGTTCGATGTCCGCGCGCTGGCCGCGGGCCTGCCGGTACAGTTCCACGCCGTGCCAGAACACCTGGCCGATGCCACGGGTGACCGGGCTGTGCGGGTCGTCTTCGGTTTCCACCTTGGCGTGGTGCTTGCGGTGGATGGCCACCCATTCGCGGGTGATCATCGAGGTGGTCAGCCACAGCCAGAAACGGAACAGGTGGGCCAGCACCGGGTGGAAATCCACGCCGCGGTGGGCCTGGCTGCGGTGCAGATACAGGGTGACCGAGAAGATGGTCAGCTGGGTGAAGACCAGCAGCACCAGCAGCAGCTCCCACCACGTCGGGCCAAGCAGGCCGTGGGCCAGCAGGGAGATCAGGGCATCGGGCATGGCGGCTCTCCGGATCGACGCGGGGATGGCAGACATGATGGGCGCTTGCGTTGCAAACTGCACCCTGCGACGGTGATCGGCACCGTCATTCCGTGGCACCGTTCACACGTTGGGGAACCCCGTTGTCGAGTCCTGAACCACGCACCCACGCCCCGTCGCCGGCCGGCGCCGGCGATGTCCTGCCGCCCCTGATCGAACTGGACCACGCCAGCGTGATGCGTGGCCAGGTGAAGGTGCTGCACGCGCTCAGCCTGCGCGTCGCCCAGGGCCAGCACACCGCGCTGCTGGGCCCCAATGGCTGTGGCAAATCCACCTTCATCAAGCTGATTACCCGCGAGCTGTACCCGCTGGCCCAGGCCGACGGCCGGGTGGCGGTGAAAGTGCTGGGGCAGAACCGCTGGCAGGTGGACCGGTTGCGCTCGCAGCTGGGCATCGTCACCGGCGATCTGAGCAGCAACCTGTCCGACATGCCCGGGCTGACCGTGGAGCAGGCCGTGCTGTCGGGCTTCTTCGCCAGCTATGTGGTGCCGGCGTTCCGTGAAGTGACCGCCGACATGCGCGAGCGGGTGGCCCAGACTCTGGCCATGACCGGTGCGCTGGGCCTGCGCGAACGCGCGTATGCCGAGCTGTCGGCCGGCGAGACACGCCGCGTGCTGATCGCCCGTGCGCTGGTGAACCGGCCGCAGGCGCTGCTGCTGGATGAACCGTCCACCGGACTGGACCTGGTGGCGCGGCAGCAGTTGATCGCCACCATGCGCACCCTGGCCCAGCAGGGCATCACCCTGGTGCTGGTGACCCACCACATCGAAGAAGTGATCCCCGAGATCGAGCGGGTGGTGCTGCTGCGCGACGGCCGCGTGCTGGCCGATGGCCCGCGCGATGCACTGCTGCGTGATGAGCCGCTGTCGGCGGTGTTCGGCGGCGCGATCCACGTGGTGGAACACGATGGGCGGCTGACTGCGTACGCGGGGTGAACCACCGGGTCGAAGCGCGCGACCGGGATGGCGGACGACGGTAGAGTCGACTGTCAGTCGACTGCTCTTCGTACGGCCCCCGAAAATCCCGCGCTGCGCGCGTTAGTCGACTGACAGTCGACTCTACCCCGCCATGGTCCCGCCCCATCGCGATGTTGCCTCGCCCTTACGCGGTTGCAGCGGGCCGGGTTCACCGGCCCGCTGCTGTTGCTCAGAACCGCAGCGCCTGCGCGCGCGATTCGATCGGTGCCATCCGGCTCTGGTCCTGCAGCTGCAGCTCACGCAGTTCATACGGCGCACCAAAGCCGGCAGGCAGCGGTGCCTGGTCGAACGGCAGCACCAGTGCGCCCTGCCCGGCGCCGTCGAACCACGCTGCGGCATGCGCCTGCGCCACCGGCTTCAACTGGCCGTCGGCGCCGGTGGCGTACAGCGTGCCACGCGCTTCATAGCGGCCTGGCGCAGCCACCTGCAGCGGCAGGCTGACCCGGCGGCTGGCGGTATCCGGGCTGGCCTGGCCGCTGAACCGCGCGGTGGGCTGGGCCACGGCAAAGGCCACCTTGCCGTCGCGCAGTACGCCGTCTGCCTGGGCGAACACCTGCAGTTCCCACAGCCCCTGCACGGTGCTGGCCTGGGCGGGAATGCGCACCTGCGCACGCAGGCTGCCGTCGCTGGTGCGCAGCAGCCGCTGCGGCCAACTGCGGCCATCGGGCGCCACCAGCAATGCCTCGCCGCCCAGGCTGCCGCGCCGTGCCGCCATCTGTTTGGCGTTGGCACCGTCTTCCAGCAGGCGCGCCTGCAGCTGCACGCTGCCACCGGCCAGCACCTGCGCCTGGCTGGCCTGCACTTCCAGGCGCACCGGGCTGTTGGGTTCAAGCACCTGCACCACGTAGCGCCCCTGCGCCTGCGCGCTCTGCAGGCGGTAGGCGCCCACCGCGCTGCTGGCACCGGTGCGCAGCATGCTGCTGCCATCGCTCACCGCCATGCCGGCGTCCTGCAGCTGGCGTGCATCGACACTGCGGGCCACGCTGGTACGGCCGGCGGCATCACGCACCTGCAGTGCGTCGGCGGGCAGCGCGCGTGCGCCGGCACCGGGACTGACCTGGATCACCGCGTCCGGGGCGGTCAGCGGCAGGTCCAGGCCACGCTGCAGCTCGGCCGCGTCGACCTGCTGCCAGTAGCTGCGGCTGACGGCGGCATACGCGCCCGGTGCCTGCAACGGCTGCGCCGGGTCCAGCGCCCAGGCGAAGGCCAGCGGCACGCGCTCGCTGTCTTCGGCGGGCAGGGGCGCGGCCACCAGCGCGGCGGGCACCTGGTCGGTGCCCAGGGCGGCACGCAGCGGTTGTGCGGCCAGGGCGGGCCCGGCGGCAAGTGCGGTCAGCACGGCAGCGGCCAGGAAGGTGGAATGGATCTTCATGGTCGTCTCCCTCACTGGGTCAGGTCGTTGCGCAGGATGGTGCCCAGGCCGAAGCATTCGCGCCGGCTCTGGTTGTGGCTCAACGGCTCGGCCCCCTGGGTGCGCGCCTTGTCGGTGAACAGCAGGCTGCCGGCCGCCTTCTGGCTGCTGCATTCCAGGAAACCATCGGAACAGGACGACAACCAGTTCTGGGTGAATTCCAGGCCGACGTTGGCCGCGTAGCCGCCGCAGTAGCTGTTGCTGTCCCAGACCGCCGATTCGACA
This sequence comes from Stenotrophomonas sp. SAU14A_NAIMI4_8, assembly GCF_003086695.1. Classification (NCBI taxonomy): domain Bacteria; kingdom Pseudomonadati; phylum Pseudomonadota; class Gammaproteobacteria; order Lysobacterales; family Lysobacteraceae; genus Stenotrophomonas; species Stenotrophomonas sp. SAU14A_NAIMI4_8. The sequence continues at coordinate 83,360 of NZ_CP025999.1, read as the reverse complement.
TCGCTGCCGACCACCGCGCGGAACGGCTTGGGCAGGGCCGGGCGGCCGGCGGTGCCATACAGGTTCTGCGCGTTGTAGGTGGCCATGTGGCCGACCTGCTGCATGCGCACGGCATCGTTCTTGTAGCCCAGCAGCCAGCCCAGCGAGGTTTCAAAGGTGTTGCCGTTGAGCACCGCATCGGCCAGCGGCGTGCCGGCTGACGACGGGGCCAGCGCGGTGACCTTGCGGGTGCGGCTGATGATCTTCGGGTAGCGGCTGTCGTAGGTGGGGTTGGACAGGATCCAGCGCATCACGTTGCCGCCGTTGGAATGGGTGATGACCACCAGCTGGGTGATGCCGCGGCTGTCGATGAAGCCGGTGAGCTGGCTGGCCAGGCAGCCGGCCGCTTCGGGCTTCCACATGTACTGGGTGAAATCGCAGTTGATGACCACGTAGTTGCTGCTGTTCGGCAGCCCCTGGCGCACGGTGTCGATGATCGCCGGCTGCCAGTAATCCTGGGTGGCGTTGGTCTGCGCGCCGGTGCCATGCACGAAGGCCACGCCGTAGACGTCGGCGGCCTGTGCCGGTGCGGCGGCCAGGCCCACCAGCAGGGCCAGGACGATACTTCCTGTTGCGGTGCTGCGCATCGCATCTCTCCCTTGTCAGCAGATCCCCCCGGCCCGGCTGTGGGCAGATGCTGGTGCTGAAGGCATGTGAAAGTCCGTGCGCTGTGACCGGAATCAGGACATTGGCGACAAGCCGACCGTGCCGGGTCTGGCCGTATGACCGATGGGCGCTGCGGCACCCGGCGGCGGCTGCGATCATGGCGCCTGTGTTCACAGCCCCGAGTCTGCCCATGTCCCTGATCGCCCGCCCTGCCCGCCCGTTGCTGGGTCTTGCCATCGCCATGACCCTGGCCAGCTGCGCCGCCACCGCCAGCAAGCCCACCGCGGTGGAGGCCAACGTGACCACCCGGGCAGTGGGCTACCTGGACGCAACCGCAGTACCGGCCAGCCTGCTGCTGGTGCCTGCCCCGCCTGCGGCCGGTTCGGCTGGCTTCGCGCTGGACGAACAGGTCAGCCGTGAAGCCCGCGCCCTGCGCGGCACGCCGCGCTTCGCCCAGGCCACGCGCGACGCCGAACTGGGCTTCCCGGAAGGCGCCAACCAGTTCTCGTGCGCGATCGACGTGGACGTGGATGCAGTGAAGACGCCTGCGCTGTATCGCCTGCTGGAGCGCAGCCGGATCGATGCCAGTGCGGCCACCAAGGCGGCCAAGAACCACTACCAGCGCCCGCGCCCGTTCATGGTCAATGGCGAACCCACCTGCACGCCCGACGATGAAGCCGGGCTGCGCAAGAATGGTTCATACCCCTCCGGCCACACCTCGATCGGCTGGGCCTGGGCGCTGATTCTTTCCGAGATCGCCCCGGACCGCGCCGATGCCATCCAGGCACGCGGCCGCAACTACGGGGAAAGCCGCCTGGTGTGCAACGTGCATTGGCAGAGCGACATCCTGGAAGGCCGCTTCATGGGTGCCGCCGCCGTTGCGCGCCTGCACGACAATGCGGCGTTCCAGCAGGATCTGCTGGCGGCTCGCAGGGAAATTGCCGCGGCACGCAAGGCGGGACAGCACTCGGCCCGCGACTGTGCGGCAGAAGAAGCGGTGTTGAAGGTGCGCCCGCAGAGCGCGCTGTAAGCCTGCACCGCACGGCTCCGGGGTCAGAGCCCTTTCCTGCGGAAAGGGATCCGACCCCGATGTCCCCAGCGACCTCGGAAACGCAGAAGGGCCGGCATTTCGCCGGCCCTTCTTCATTGCATCACGCGGTCAACCGCCTCAGAACTTCGCGGTGAATTCCACGCCGAACGTACGCGGCTCGTTGAGGAAGCCGGTGAGGTTGTTGAAGTCGATCGCACCGACCACGCGGGTCTGGTTGGTCAGGTTGCGGCCGAACACGGCCACGTCGTACTGGCCGTAGTCCCAGTTGTAGCCCACGCGCAGGCCACCTTCCAGCGAGCTGCGGCTGCGGAACTCCGGCGACTCGTACAGGAAGAAGTTCACCGGGCTCTTGTACGCCCAGTCGGTGTAGACGTAGATCTCGCTGGCGTCGTTCACCGGGAAGCCGGCACGCAGGGTCAGGTTGTGGATCCACTTCGGCGCCTGCGGCAGCGGGTTGCCGTTCACCAGCGCGTAGGTGCCGCCGTTGATGACGGTGGTCGGGTCGGTGATGGTGCAGCCACCGCCGCAGATCGCCACCGCCAGATCGCGGTCCTTGATCTCGGTGTCGTTGTAGCTGCTGCCCAGGGTCATCAGCACGTGGTCGGTCAGGTAGGCCTCGAAGTCCAGCTCGAAGCCCTGGCCGATGGTCTTGTCGGCGTTGAGCAGGGTGGCGGTGTTGTTGCTACCACCCACCGCGATCAGCTGCTGGCCGTCCACGTTGTAGCGGAACACGTTGAAGCCCAGGCGTGCGCGACGATCGAACAGGTCGGCCTTGATGCCGGCCTCATACGAGATCACCTTTTCCGAATCGGCCTGGGTGACGCCGCCGAAGGCCAGGCGGCCCTGGATGGACGGTGCACGGAAGCCCTTGGCCACGCGCGCATAGGCATTGATGTTGTCGGTGATCTGGTAGACGCCGCTCAGGTCCCAGCTGACATCGTCCACATCACTGTTGGCCAGGTACGGGCCGCTGACCGGCGTACCACCGGACACGGCCTGCAGCACGCTGGCGGTGAAGTCCTTCTTGTCCTGGGTGTAGCGCACGCCGGCACGCAGCTTGAAGCGGTCGGTCACGTCCAGGTCGCCCGAGGCGAACGCGGCCCAGGCCTTGTTGCGCTGGCTCTGCACGGCGTGGCCGGTCTGCGGGTTGCCCGGGGTCAGCGAGTCGTAGTTGAAGCTGTCGATGGTGACGTCTTCATCGAAGTAGAACACGCCGGCCTGCCAGTCGAAGCGGCCCCACTCGTTGGATTCGACGCGGAATTCCTGCGTCCACTGGCGGTGGTGCGGCAGGCCGTCGGCCGACTCGGACGGGAACGGAATGAAGCCCGGGCCGTAGTTGCCCGCACCGAGGAACGAGGCGCCGTAGCCGCCGTCCACGTCGCCGTGGTTCAGCGATTCGGCGGTTTCATAGCCGGTGATCGAATGCAGGGTGACCCGGCCCAGGTCCCACTTGATGCGCGCGCTGCCGCCCCAGGTTTCCAGGTTGGAGAAGTTCAGGCCGTCGGTGGACACCTTGTCGCGGTCGAAGTTCTCGACCAGTGCGTTGCTGCCCGGCTGGATGATGTTGGCGCGGAACAGGCGCGCGGTGCCGTTGAGCTTGCGCTTGTGCAGGTTGAACAGCGCTTCCACGTCGTCGCCTTCGTACAGGAACTGCACGCGGCCAGCGGCTTCGTCATAGCCTTCGAAGCCCGAGCTGGGCGCATTGGCGATGGTGTTGTCGACGTAGTTGTCGCGGCGCTGGTACAGCGCGGACACGCGGGCCGACCAGCGGCTGGTCAGCGGGCCGCCGTAGGCGCCCTGCACGTTCCAGGTGTCATAGCTGCCGTAGGACACCTTCACGTAGCCGTCGGCGTCCTGCGAGGGGCGTGCCGAATCGAACTTCACTACGCCGGCCGGGGTGTTGCGGCCGAACAGGGTGCCCTGCGGGCCGCGCAGCACTTCCACGCCGGCCAGGTCGAACAGCGGGAAGCCCTTCAGCAGCGGGCTTTCCTGCACCACGTCGTCGTACACCAGCGACACCGGCTGCGAGGCATTGAGGTCGAAATCGGTGTTGCCCAGGCCGCGGATGTAGAAGCGCGGGAAGGCACGGCCGTAGGACGACTCGATGTTCAGGCTGGGCACGCGTGCGGACAGGAAGCGGATGTCATCGCCGGCCGAGCCGAGCACATCCAGCTTTTCGCCCTGGATGGCGGTGATCGCCACCGGCACGTCCTTGGCATTTTCCACGCGCCGCTGCGCGGTCACCTGCAGGGCGTCGAGGGCAACCGGGTCCTTGGCGGCAGGGGTTTCCTGGGCAGCTGCTACCAGCGGCAACAGGGCGGAAAGAGCGGCAACGAGGGGGCGCGCGACCGGAAGGCGGCCACGGGAAGTGCGGGTCGGAGACATGGCGGTAGGCTGTGTTTGGAGGGGTGGTAAAACGGCGCTACCAGATAATTGTTGCAATACAGCACCCGCGCCGCAAATGCCGATCGTTCATGGCCCTGCCATTCGCCCCCGTGTGCTGCGGCTAGACTCGTGGTTTGTTCCCGCAACGGAGCTGCAGCAATGACCCAGTGGTACTTCCATGCCGCCGGCCAGGCCGAGCGTGTCGGCCCGCTTGATGACGAGGCCGCGCGCGCCCATGCGCAGGCGTATCCACACGCGCTGGCCTGGTGCCAGGGCATGTCCGGGTGGACACCGGTGTCCGAGGTTGCCGCGCTGCGCCAGCCGGCCGCGCCCACCCCGCCACCGCATGCAGCGCCGCCGCCGGCGGCGCATCGCAGCGTGGTAGCGCCGGTCAGCAACAGCGGTGGCCACGGCGACCCGATCGATTTCCGCATCGTGGGCCATGAGATGCAGTTCGTGGAAATCGGCCTGGACCCGGGCGAGAGCGCGATCGCCGAAGCCGGCGCGCTGATGTTCAAGGACGCCTCGGTGCAGATGGACACCGTGTTCGGCGACGGTTCGCAGGCCAGCAGCGGCTTCATGGGCAAGGTGATGGCCGCCGGCCGCCGGGTGGTCACCGGCGAAAGCCTGTTTGCCACGGTCTATACCCAGATCGGCAACGGCCGCGGCACCGTGGCCTTCGCCGCGCCCTACCCCGGCACCGTGCTGCCGATGAAGCTGGACCAGCACGGCGGCCGCCTGATCTGCCAGAAGGACAGCTTCCTGGCCGGCGCCCGCGGGGTGCAGATCGGCGTGCAGTTCCAGCGCCGGATCATGACCGGCCTGTTCGGCGGCGAGGGCTTCATCATGCAGAAGCTGGAAGGCGACGGCTGGGTGTTCATCCATGCCGGTGGCTGCGTGGTCGAGCGTGAGCTGGCGGCCGGCGAGCGCCTGGACGTGGATACCGGCTGCGTGGTGGCCTACCACCCCACGGTGGACATGGACGTGCGCCGGGTCAGCGGCATCAAGAGCATGCTGTTCGGTGGCGAGGGCGTATTCCTGGCCACCCTCACCGGGCCGGGCAAGGTCTGGCTGCAGTCGCTGCCGTTCTCGCGCCTGGCCGGGCGCATGTGGATGGCCGCGCCGCAGGGCGGTGGCAAGAACCGCGGCGAAGGCTCGGTGCTGGGTGGGCTGGGCCGCATGCTGGACGGCGACAACCGCTTCTGACCTTTCACGGTAGCGCCGGGCCACGCCCGGCGCGCACAGCGGCGACGGCACCGCCAGCTGAACCATCTGCCCGACATCGCCCGGCGCTACCCACGTAAATTGCAGCTTCGGTATGCTGGCGCCCTTTCCTGAACCCGCGCCCCGTGCGCCGCTGCCGATGACCGTGTTCCGCCCCCGCGTGCTGCTCTCCGTCGCCCTGCTCGGCCTGCTGGCCGGTTGCGGTGGCGAAGAGGTGCGGCCCACCCCGCCCCCGCCGCCGACCGTGGTGCCGCAGGCCAAGCCGGTGAAGATCGGCATCGCCCTGGGCGGCGGCGCGGCCAAGGGCTTTGCCCACATCGGCGTGATCAAGATGCTGGAAGCCAACGGCTTCGAACCGGTGGTGGTGTCCGGCACCAGCGCCGGCAGCGTGGTCGGTGCGTTGTATGCCAGCGGCATGGACGCCTTCCAGATGCAGAGCAAGGCGGTGGCGCTGGACGAAGCCAGCATCCGCGACGTGCGCCTGTTCTCCGGCGGCCTGGTGCAGGGCCAGAAGCTGCAGGACTACGTCAACGAACAGGTGGCCAACCGCCCCGCCGAGAAACTGAAGAAGCCCTTCGCCGCCGTCGCCACACAGCTGGAAACCGGCGAGCGTTCGATCTTCGTGCGCGGCAATGTCGGCCAGGCGGTGCGTGCCTCCAGCAGCATTCCCGGCGTGTTCGAGCCGGTGAAGATCGGCGGCCGCAACTACATCGACGGCGGCGTGGTCAGCCCGGTGCCGGTGGACGCCGCGCGCCAGCTCGGCGCCGAGTTCGTGATCGCCGTGGATATTTCCAGCAAGGCCAGCGGCAAGGCGCCGACCGGCATGCTGGGTATCGTCAACCAGTCGATCGCGATCATGGGCCAGCGCCTGGGCGAGCAGGAACTGGCCCGCGCCGACATCGTGATCCGACCGAAGGTGCTGGATATCGGCGCGGCCGATTTCAGCCAGCGCGGCACCGCCATTCTGGAAGGTGAGAAGGCGGCCATGGCGGCCATGCCGCAGATCCGCGCCAAGCTGCAGCAGATGCAGAAGGCACGCGGCGCGGCGCTGGCACCGACCCCGGTCGTGGCACCCAAGTGCGAAGAACCGTCGCGCCTGGGAAAGCTGATGGGCCGCAAGGAAAAGTGCTGAACTGAGACGATCGGCAGGCGTGGCCCGCAGGCCGCGCCCACCGCCTACGCAGATGCGCCGGGGCCGGTCAGGCCATGACCGGCGCGCTGCGGGTCGGCTGCAGCTGCTGATCCTGCTCACGCTGCAGCGCCTGTTCCTGCGCCTGGCGCTGATCGTTCACCGCCAACTGCTGGAAGGACTGCTCCACCGGGATCGCCAGCGCCTGTGCCACCGGCACCTGCGCGCGCAGATGCGCCGGGTCGGCCGGGTCGCCCTGCACCACGAACAGGTTCGGCCCTTCCTGCCCGGCGAGCACCCCGCGTCCCATCAGCACGTGGTCCACCCGCTGCAGTTCGGCGCCGGCCGCCAGCGTGGTGAGGCTGGCGCTGACGCACTCGCTCTGCGCATCCCACGGCTTGCCCAGCCCCGCCTCGAGATCGCGCACGCCCGCCGCGCACTGCTGGTAGAGCGCGTGGCGTGCATGCCCGGGCTCGCGCGGATCGATGCCGGCACGCTGCCGTTCCGGCTGCATCTGCAGCGGGGTGGCATCACTCAGCACGAACGGGCTGGCCATGATCGTCCGGTCCTTGTTCTCATCGTCCGCATGGAACTGCCCGCGCAGCGTCTCGCGCAACTGGCGCACATCGCGTGCATCGTCCAGATACCGCAGCGTGGCCGGATCGGTCTCGCGCACGCTGCCCACGGGCACCGAACCGATGGGCAGCGGCAGCACCGGGGCATTCACCGGCACCGAGACTTCGCGGCGCCACTGTCCCTGGGCATCGTCGTGCACATACGTCGCACCGTGGTAGGCAATCCGATCCGGGTCGAGATTGGACACAGGCTGCAGGCCATGCGGTCCACGTGCCTCGGCCATGTTCTTCAGATAGCCGGCCGGATCGTCGATCAGGTTCCGGTACTTGCCGAGCACCAGGTTCGTTGTCTCGGCCGCGCGATCCAAGCCGCGATTGTTGTTGTCCAGCAGCATGGTCCAGACGGCTTCGGCTTCTGCACGACCACCATGGGCGCGTGCGGCCATCAGCAGCGTGTAGGGGGTCCAAGCGGAGGGATCAATGCCGCGTGCGTTGAATGCGTCATCATGCGCTTGCTGGATGTCATCGACTGGGAGGTTCAACGCAAGATCCGACCTGCCCGCTTCAAACTGTGCTGCGCGCAGCGCGAAGTCGCGCTGGATCAGCTCGACGCCGAACTCCTGCCACTGACCTTAATTGAAATGAACGCCATCGGCGCGCGCCTGCCGGTCCGCGAAGCTGTTCGCCGTGGCACCGGGGTTGTTGTCGTTGCGCACGACACCGAGTGCCAGCAGGCCGTAGCCGTCATTACCCTGCTTGTGCGCGAGGTAATTGAAGTACAGCTCGCGGTTGCCCGCCTCTGCGTAGGCCTCAAGAATATCGAGGTCCTGCCTGCTCAGTCCGTCCTTTCCAGTATTCATTTGCGCTCCTTCGTGATGTTGTCAATCAGCAACACGCGCGCGCGCGTTGCGATCTGCTTCCATTGCGGCAGCCCCTCGCGGGGATACTTGATGTCAACGATGGTGTTCAGTTCCTCGATGACGAACGTCTGCTGGCATTCGGCGAATCCGATAACGCGCTTCTTCACCATCTTTCCATCACGGTACTCCACGCCCGACTCGGTGATCTCGCGCGGCGTACAGCGAACCAGCTGGTCGACGCGTCCCACGTCGTCCCGCGATACGTACCAGTCGTAGTGATAGTCCGGCTTCATGACCGGTGCTGTTTCGGGCATTCCTCTCGCGCGGTGGTAAGCACGCACGCTGTCCATGTCTATGTAGTAGGGAACCAAGCCATGGAGCGCGTCACCCTGGATCCGCCCGTCCAGTGATGCAGCTGGGTCATCAATCCGGCTTGGTCGGGGGGTGTATCTGCGCTGCATCACGTCCCAGACGTCTGCCTGGCCGATGTACATGTAACTGAGCCTTACCGTGCGGATGGATACATCGACCGTGAGGTTCATCCGCTCGCCGGGCTTGAACGGCTGCAGCGATGGGTACTCCAATGCGAGTGAGAAGCTTCCATCGTGCTCGGGCCCCATCTGTGTGCTGAAGTAATTCTGCGGCAACTCCAGCTGATAGGGCCCCACGCAGGCCCGCTCGATGGGTGAGGGAACCTGGTAGGGATTGATCGGCTGGTTGTCGATTGTGATCGAACACCCCTGCTCATTCGTCAGAAGGCGCGGCGGTTTACGCGGCGTTTCGGCCTGCGCGCACGCACCCAGCAAGAGCGTGATCAACAGGCCAGCCATGGGCGACTTCAACGGTTGCATTGCGATCCTTGCGATGAGACACGGGCAAGCATACGACGACACGTCTGCCGTTCGTTTATGTTGCGACCATCGTTGGTAGTCCGCTTGTTCGTCCCCAGGGCGATATTCACATGACTACCGGGTTCTTTCCGCAGCACTGTTGTCGATCAGCAGCGCACGGGAGCGCTCCCTGATCGTCTTCCAGTCCGCAATGCCTTCCCGCGGATAGTGCACTTCGGCAATGACACTCAGTTCCTCGATGACAAACCGCTGGTTGCACTCGGCAAAGCCAAAGACCGGCTTCTTCACCATCTTTCCATCACGGTACATGACACCCGATTCCGCGACATCCCGGGTGGTGCACTTGATCACCTGGTCGATCTGGTCCGCTGCATTTCGGGAAACGAACCAGTCGTACTGCCAGTAAATGTGCTGGATGATCGGTGCGCGTTCATCGAAGCCCTGCTTCCGGTAGAACTCCTGAACCTTTGCCACGTCGACGTAGTAAGGCACCAGGCCATGCACTGGATCACCTTTGATGCGCTCTTCCAGAGTCTCAGACGGATCGCCTTGCTGGTATTCCTTGCGCGTGTAGCTCTTGCGCATTACGTCCCACAGGTTGACGCGATCAATATAGGTATAGTCGATTCTGACGGTGCGAATGGAGACATCCGCACTCAGGTTCATCCGCTCGCCGGGCTTGAACGGCTGCAGCGCTGGATACTCCAGTGCCAGCGAGAAGCTGCCATCGTGCTCGGTGCCCATCTGGTTGCTGAAGTAGTTCTGCGGCAGCTCCAGCAGGTACGGGCCCACGCAGGCCTGCTTGATCGGAGCAGGATCGGCGTAAGCGTTCTGCGGACCCAGGCTGCGCTTGCGCGTGCAGCCTTCCTCGTTGGTCTGCGTCGGCGACATATTGCGCGGCGTTTCAGCCTGCGCACACGCCCCCAACAGCAGCGTGATCAACAGGCCAGCCACGGGCAGTTTCAGCAGATGCATTGCAATCCTTGCGGTAAGACACGGCCCAGCATACGTCGCGCCATGAACGTGCGGCGTGGTCATCGCCCGGTTGTGCGGCCCCGGTCACAGCGCGAACCACCGTCCCGGCGACCCCTCCGCGCGGGTATCAGCGCACGGGCCGGTAGCCGCTGGCGTGCTGCCGCTCGCGCTTGCGTGCCTGCCGCACCTGTTCCTGCAGGGCGGCCGTGTGCTGCAGGTGTTCCATGCCATCGGCAGGCACATGCAGCTGGCGCCGCGCGCGGGTCATGGCCAGATAGGCCGCGCGCACCGGGTTGTGCCAGATGCGACTGCCCTGCCCTGCGCTGAAGCAGCTGGGCGACAGTGCAACCACGTCGAACTGCAGGTTCTTCGCATGCTCGGCCAGGCACAGCACCACACCGCCATCGCTGGCCGCTTCCTGCGCGTCCAGCACCTGCAGCAGCGCCTGCACCTGTTCGTTGGATGCCAGCAGTTCCACCAGTGCGCCCTGCCCGTCGTCGGCCAGGGCCGCCAGCACGCGCTGCCACTCCTGGCTGGACCCGCTGTCGCCGCGCCGACGCCAGGCGTCCAGCGGGCGCTGCAGTTGGCTGCGCAGCGTGCGCAGTGACGCCGGGTGCAGGTAGGGGCTGAGACCGCGCAGCTGCAGCTGGGCCGCATCCTGGGCCAGAAGCGCCGCGCTGCCGTGGATGCGCAGGCCGGCGATCGGCACCTGCGTCCAGTCGCGGTACTGCAGCACGCCGGTGGCGCGGTCGGTGGCGCCGACGAAGGGCCCGCTGTCCTGACCCAGCCCGTCCAGCGCCAGGGTCTGGTTTACCAGGTCGTCCACCTGGTTTCCCTGCCGCACCGACTGGTGCATTTCCAGCACCTTCGATGCAGCCCAGCGCGGCACGGTGCCGGTCAGGCACTGGTGCGGGTCGCCCAGGCTGACCACGCCCGGCGCGTGGGTGGACAGCAGCTGCTTCCACGACGGGCTGAGATCGTGTGCCTCGTCGATCAGCAGCATGCCCAGCTCCAACGGTGGACGCACGCCGCGCAGGGCCAGCCACTTGCCGATGTGCAGCGGGCTCAGGCTCAGCAGCGTGCCACGCTGCAGCTCGGCGTCGAACATGCAGCGCCAGACATACTCGGCCGCCTGCAGATAGGGCCCCACGTCCAGCATGGCCGCCGGCACCGAGCGGTCGAAATGCTGGAAGGCCATGCGCGGCGCCGCCGAGGCACACCAGCGGTTGATTGCCTCGAAGGCCGTCATCAGCACCTGTTCCGGCGTACGCGCGCCGATGCCCTGCAGGCCGATGCGCCCGGCAATCTCGCGCGGGGTGCGCGTACTGCGCCGGTAGCTGGCCACGAAGCCGTTGCTCAGGCCACTGCGCGCGGCGTGCTGGGCCAGGCGGTTGGCGAATTCGATCTGGGTCAGCAGGCGCGCTGCGGTACTGCCCGGCACGCGACTGCGGAATGCTTCCACCTGCGCGCGTGACGGCGCTACATAGGTATAGCGGCCGGGGCGCGCATCCATCAGTGCCAGCACCAGATGGCCCTTGCCGGTGCCCGCATAGCCGTCCAGATCGATCAGTTCATCGGGATTGGCCGCGATGGCACGCAGCACACGCGCCTGTTCGCTGGTGTACAGGCCGTGGTGTTCGACCGCGCGCGCGTCTTCGGCGGCGGCATCGTCCTGTGCAGCATCGTCATCATCGACATCGCTGGCGAAGGTGGCAGGAAAGCGGATGGCATGCTCGGCCAGCGTCTGCTGGCAGGCCTGCTGCAGGGCCAGGCCGGGATAGGCGCGTGGCGACTGCACGATGAAGTCCTGCAGGATCTCCGCCGGGGCCAGCAACACACCGTGCGCGGCCAGTGCGGACAGCCAGGCGTCGAGTTCCGGCTGCGCGCCGCCGCCCTGCCCCGCCAGCTGCGCGGCTGCGGCGGCACCGTCGGCAGCGAAAAGCGCGCAGGCATCGTGCAGCAGCCGCTCGATCTCCGCCGGTGCGTGCAGGCGTGTGCGGCACAGCTGCGCGGCCATCAGCCCGGCCTGTTCCAGCGCGGTCTGCGGCGGCGTGCCGTGGGCGATGAAGCGCGCCAGCGATTTGCGCTGCAGCGGCAGGAAGGTGGTGGCAAGCACCGGGGGCTGGATGTCGGACATGCCTGTTACCGGAAAGGAACGCTGCGACGGGCGCAGGGCGGTGATGCTCGGCTACCCGCCCGGCGCCGTCAAATCGCAGCGGCCGTTCATTCCAGCTGCGACAGCGGCAGTGCCTGGAACCCCTTCACCGTGCGCAGCACGAAGCTGGAATTGGCATCGGCCACGCCGCCGGCGTTCAGCAGCTTGTCCAGCAGGAAGCGCGAAAAATGTTCCAGGTCGCGCACGTAGACGTGCAGCAGGTAGTCCATGTCGCCGGTCAGGGCATGGCAGGCCACCACTTCATCCCAGCCCTGCACGCTGTCCACGAAATGGCCGATGGCGGCCTGGTCGTGCTTTTCCAGCTGCACCCGCACGAAGGCCTGCAGGCCAAGGCGCAGCTGGCGTGGCTCCAGCCGTGCGCCATAGCCCACGATCACGCCCTCGCTTTCCAGCCGCTGCAGGCGGCGCAGGCAGGCAGACGGGGAAAGGTTCACCCGCGCCGCCAGCTCGGCGTTGGTGGCGCGACCATCACGCTGGATCTCGGCCAACAGGCGTATATCCGTGCGATCGAACTGGACTTCTCCGGCCATTGCTGCCCCGCAACACGGTGAGTACGCAATGATATTGCGCCACAAGCCGCATTCGGCGCAACTTTTGCAACCCTGTTGCGCGCGCCCTGCCCTAGCATCACCGGTATCCCATCAAGGAGTGCCCCATGGACCTCGCCCAGCCCCGCCGCGTCGAACACCAGCAGACCGACAAGGGCTACGTGCCGGTGTACACCACCGCGCTGGTCGAGCAGCCGTGGGACACCTACAGCGCCGACGACCACGCCACCTGGAGCACGCTGTACCAGCGCCAGCGCGAGCTGCTGGTCGGCCGCGCCTGCCAGGAATTCCTGGACGCACAGGACGAGATGGGCATGAGCGCGCACATGATTCCGCGCTTCGACCAGTTGAACGAAGTGCTGGGCGCGGCCACCGGCTGGACCCTGGTGGGCGTGGAAGGCCTGCTGCCGGAACTGGATTTCTTCGACCACCTGGCCAACCGCCGTTTCCCGGTCACCTGGTGGATCCGCCGCCCGGACCAGATCGACTACATCGCCGAGCCGGACCTGTTCCACGACCTGTTCGGCCATGTGCCGCTGCTGATGAACCCGGTGTTCGCCGACTACATGGAAGCCTACGGCCGGGGTGGCGTGAAGGCCCACGCGATCGGCCCCGACGCGCTGCAAAACCTGACCCGGCTGTACTGGTACACCGTGGAGTTCGGCCTGATCGACACGCCCGAGGGCCTGCGCATCTACGGCGCCGGCATCGTGTCTTCCAAGGGCGAATCGCTGTACTCGCTGGAATCGGCCGCGCCCAACCGGATCGGCTTCGACCTGCAGCGGATCATGCGCACCCGCTACCGCATCGACACGTTCCAGAAGACCTACTTCGTCATCGACAGTTTCGAACAGCTGATGCAGGCGACCTCGCCCGACTTCACCCCGATCTACGCCGCACTGGCCGACCAGGCCCACCTGCCGGCCGGCGATGTGCAGGCCGACGACCGCGTGTTCCAGGCGGGCACCGGTGAGGGCTGGGCCGACGGCGGCGACGTCTGAGGCCACCCTCTGGCCGTTGGGGTCAGATCCCTTTCGCACGAAAGGGCGCTGACCCCGAATGCTGCTGGCTAACCTTCAGAAGCCTCTGCCGCTCTTGAAGGTTATGACGGTCGTCCCATGGCGTCCGCTATCCTGCACGGCATGTCTGACGTATTTGCCTCGCTGCGCGTATCCGACGTCGCCTTCAACGACGACTTCATCCTGCTGACCCTGGCCGATGGCCGCCGCACCCGCCAGCCGCTGCGCTGGGCGCCTGCGCTGTTCGAGGCCACGCCCGAACAGCGCGCGCACTGGGTTGCCACGCCCAACGGCCTGGGGGTGAACTGGCCCGCGTTGCTGCCGCCGCGCGAGGACGGCGTGGTCGATATCCCCAACCAGGTCTGGGACGACCGCTACGAGGCGGCGCTGGCACGACTGAAGGCGGCGGCATGGACGCTGGATGCGCTGTCCGATGAGGACCAGCAGCTGGTGGCGCTGTGGCGCATGGAAGCGGACATCAACAACGGCGGCTTCATGCAGTTCCTGTGCAACTGGGGCGACCCCACCTGCCAGTTGGCGCTGCGTGCATTGCAGGCGATGGGCGCGGTGCAGACCCACGCGATCCTGGCCGGCATGCGCGGGCTGCTGGACCGGCTGGAAGATGACCCGGCGATCACCCAGCTGACCGACCTGTACGGCGCGATGACCGAGCAGGAGCAGGAGGCACTGCATGCCTTCGACGAAGCCTATTTCGAGCGCCCGGAAGATCTGGCCCGGCTGGGGCTGAGGCACTTCGGCCCGGAGCCGGTTGAACAACGATGACCCATGCCCCGGTAGAGTCGAGCTTGCTCGACTGACGTAGAAGAGCAGTCGAGCAAGCTCGACTCTACGGCGCCGCGCTCCCTCTGTAGAGTCGAGCTTGCTCGACTGACGCGGTGTTGGTATCACGGTTCAACGCGGGTACGCCAGCAGCACCACCAGGTCCTCGTCGCCGACCTGCTGCAGCGCGTGCGTACTGCCGGTGCGTGTCAGCAGCGCATGGCCGGCACGCACGTCGTGCTGCCTGCCATCCAGCACGTAACTGCCCTGCCCGCTCACGATGTAATAGATCTCGTCCTTGTGCTGCGGGTGCAGGCCGATGCCGGCGCCTTTGTGCAGCACCCGCTTGCGCAGCACGAACGGTAGATCGGCCACGTCGGCGAAGAACGGATACGCAGTGGTCGGCCCGGCACCGCCATGCGGGCCTGGCTGGGTGCGCTTCACCGCATCTTCGTGCACCACCTGCGAGGCGCGCGGCGCTTCGCCGCCCTGCGCGGGCGCCATCACATCGCAGTCGAGATCGCGCCGCAGCGCCGGTTTCAGATCCGCAAGCAACGGCACCGCCTCGCGCAGTACCAGGCAGGCCACCGCGTTGGCGCCGGCCACGCTGAAATGCGTTCCGTCGGCCTTGCCCTGCTCGGGCACGAACAGGAAGTACGGGCGTGCGCCCTGCTCGCCCAGCGCGCGGATCCAGCGCGTGCTGCGGTCGTTCAGATCGATCAACGCGACCTGCTCGCGCGCGGCCAAGGCCTTCATCGACTGCGTGTAGCGGCCATGCGTGTCCAGCAGCGATCCGAAGTCGTACAGCAGGCGCGCCACCGGGGTGATCAGCACTGGCGTGGCGCCGCGCTCGCGCGCCACCTGCACGTAGCGCATCAGCAGGCGCGGGTAATCGCTGTCCGGGTCGGTGTAGCGGCTGGCGTCTTCAAACTTCGCATCGTTGTGGCCGAACTGGACCAGCAGCACATCGCCGCGCCGCAGCTCGGCAGCGATGGCATCCAGGCGTCCTTCATCGATGAAGCTGCGCGTGCTGCGCCCGCCCTTGGCGCGGTTGTGTACTTCGAAGCGTGCCGGGTCCAGGTAGCTCTGCAGCGCCTGGCCCCAGCCCGCCTGCGGTGCGCGCTCGGGCCCGTACTCGGCAGCGGTGGAATCGCCGGCAATGAACACCCGCACCGGTGCCGCCTGCGCGGCGGTGCATGACAGCAGCAACAGCAGCAACAGCCTTCGCATCGCGGCACTCCTGTAGAGCCGAGCCGTGCTCGGCTGCGTTGCGGAAGCGGCGCGGACCAAGGTCCGCACCCACCGTTGGTTGCGTTGCCGGGTTACCGCGCCAGCCAGCCACCATCGACCGGCAGCACCGCGCCGTTCACATAGTCCGACGCCGACGACGCCAGGAACACCGCCGCGCCGGCCAGGTCATCCGGGGTGCCCCAGCGACCGGCCGGAATGCGGTCCAGGATCGACTGGTTGCGCGCTTCGTCGGCACGCAGCTGGGCGGTGTTGTCGGTGGCCATGTAGCCCGGCGCGATGGCGTTGATGTTCACGCCCTTGCCCGCCCACTCGTTGGCCAGCAGGCGGGTGATACCGGCGATGCCGCTCTTGCTGGCGGTGTACGACGGCACGCGGATACCGCCCTGGAAGGACAGCATGGAGGCAATGTTGATGATCTTGCCGCGGCCCTGTTCGATGAAGTGGCGACCAGCCGCCTGCGAGATGAAGAACGCGGACTTGATGTTGACGTTCATCACGTCGTCCCAGTCCTGCTCGCTGAAGTCCACCGCATCGGCGCGGCGGATCAGGCCGGCGTTGTTCACCAGGATATCCAGGCCACCCAGGCCTTCGATGGTTTCGCGCACCACGCGTTCCACCGGCTCGATGCTGATCAGGTTGGCTTCGATGGCCAGGCAGCGGCGACCCAGCGCGGTGATCTTCTCGATGGTCTCGGTGGGCGGGGCGATGCCGGCCACGGCGACGTCGGCACCAGCGGCGGCCAGTGCCACTGCGATGCCCTGGCCCAGGCCGGTGTTGCCACCGGTGACCAGAGCGACCTTGCCTTCCAGGCTGAAGGGATTAGCCATTGCGTGTGCGTTCCTTGGTAGGGGCCTGCGTGATGCAGGCCGAAGGCCACCGGCACCGGGTGCGCGGTGGCAGGGCAGGGCTTACTTGAGCTGGCAGATGTCCAGCACGTGCATGTCGGTGTAATCCAGGTTTTCGCCACCCATCGCCCAGATGAAGGCGTAGTTGCTGGTGCCGGCACCCATGTGGATCGACCACGGCGGCGATACCACCGCTTCGTTGTTCTGCATGACGATGTGGCGCTGCGCGTCCGGTTCGCCCATGAAGTGGTACACGCGGTCGTTCTGGCCCAGATCGAAGTAGAAATAGACCTCGCTGCGGCGGTCGTGCAGGTGCGGCGGCATGGTGTTCCACACGCTGCCCGGCTTCAGTACGGTCAGGCCCAGCAGCAGCTGCGAGGACTGGCAGGTGGCCGGCACGATGTACTGGTAGATGGTGCGTTCGTTGCTGGTTTCCAGCGCGCCGCGATCCAGCGCCACCGCGTCCTTGATCGACAGCTGCTTGGTTTCGAAACGCGCGTGGGCCGGGGTGGAGGCCAGGTAGAACTGCGCCGGGTTGGCGGCGTCCTGCGAGGCGAACACCACGTCTTTGCTGCCCATGGCCACGTACAGGCCATCCTTCGGGCCCAGCGTGTACACGGCGCCATCGACGGTGACGGTGCCAGTGCCGCTGCCCACGTTGATCACGCCCAGCTCGCGGCGCTCCAGGAACGGATGGCCAGCGGCCGAGGCCGGTTCGGTCTGCGTCGGCAGCGCCAGCGGGGCATCGACCGGGGCGGCACCGCCCAGCACGAAGCGCTCGTAGTGGGTGTACTTCAGGGTGATCTGGCCGGCGTTGAACAGGCCGTCGAGCAGGTACAGCTCGCGCAGCTGGTCGTTGCTGGCGCCCTTGATGGCGTCGGGATGGGTGGCGTAGTGGGTCTTGCAGTACATGGCTTCTCCAGAGCAGGGGGCGGGCCGAAGGGTTCGGCCCCGGCGCGGTTCGTGGTGGATTCTAGCGACGCTGGTAACCGGTGTCATTTTGCGTCGCACGATAGGGTGATGTGTCGCAAGCAAGCTTGCGACCTACAGGATTGAGGCCTACGGCATCAGTCCTCGGGCGGTTGGCAGGAGTCGCGGACGATCAGGTGCGGGCGCACGCTGGCAATCTGCAGCGCGGCCTGGCCTTCGGGCTGGATCAGCATGGCCGCGGCGGTGCGCCCGGTGTCGCGGGTATGGCGGCGCACCGAGGTCAGCGACGGCCACAGCCGCGAGGCCAGCGGGCTGTCGTCGTAGCCGACGATGGACAGCTGGCGCGGAATGTTGATGCCCGCCCGCAGCGCCACCTTGTAGATGCCGGCGGCCATTTCATCGTTGCCGGTGAAGATGGCGGTGGGCCGGCGCTTGCCCAGCAGCAGTTTCTCCGCCGCGGCCACACCCGATTCGAAGGTGTAGCCGGCCTCGATGATGCGGTCCTTCGGCAGCTCGATGCCGCGCTGGGACAGCGCGTCGATGAAACCGGCGGTGCGTTCGTGGGCCGAGCGGTAGGCGCTGGGGCCGGTCACCAGGGCAATCTCGCGGTGGCCCAGCGACAGCAGGTAATCGGCCGCTTCGGCGGCGCCGTCGCGGTCGTGGGTCACCACCATCTGCGAACTGTCATCCAGCGGCAGCGCGGCCACGCGGGTGAAGCGGCAGCCGATCTCGTCCAGCATGTCGGCCAGCGCCTGGTCTTCGGACGCACGCGGCACCAGGATCACCCCGTGCAGCTTCTGCTGCTGCACGAAGCGGCGCACGCCGTCGATGTAGCCCGGGCTGCGGCTGTCGCAGGGGTGCACCACCAGTTCGAAGCTGGACCCGCGCAGCGCGTCCAGCGCGCCGTACTGCATGTCCACGATGTACTGCGCGGTGGGGTTGTCGTAGACCATGCCGATCAGGAAGGAGCGGCGGAAGGCCAGGCCACGGGCCAGCGGATCGGGCGTGTAGCCGACCTCGCGCATCAGCGCCTCGACCTTGTCACGCGTGTCCTTGCGCACCAGGGGCGAGTTGTTGATGATCCGTGAAACCGTTTTCTTCGATACTCCCGACAGTCGCGCGATGTCGTTGATCGTGGCGGCCTTGCCCTTCGCCAATGCCGGCGTGGCGGCATCGTTCTTGTTGCGCACTGACATGTAGTGAACCCGGTAAGTCTGGGGATTCCAGCGCGCGCTCAGTCCAGCGCGCGATAGCGGAAGCTGCGGAAGGTTACCGCACCGTCGCCGGCCGCATACAGCGCCGGTTTCAGTGCCAGGAACTTGCCCGCCACATTGTGATGGTAACCGGACACTTCCATCTGAACCGGGTACTTCTGCCAGCGCTGGCCGTCGGTGCTGGAGTGGATGGTGACGATGTGGCGGTTGTTGGTCACCCGCAGCCACAGCTTGCCGCCCTTTGCGCTGGGCGCCAAGCGGGTGGGGCGCTCTTCGCCGTAGCGGTGCATGATGAACTTCTCGCCGTTGCTGCCCACGCCCACGTACAGGCGGTCGCTGTAGAACAGCAGGGCGCCGCCCACCGCACCCGGGGCGATGTCCATCTCCACCTCGAACTGGTAGGCCTTGTCGCCGGCGATGGCGGTCAGCGGCGAGCTGTCGCGCGGGGTCTGGCCCTTGCCCTGCAGCACCAGGCCCTGGCCGCTGAAGCCCAGCCGCCGGTACTCGTCCTGGGCCGGGTTGAAGAACGACCACTGCGGGCCGAGCGCCTTGCCGCGGAAATCATCGGACAGGGACATGCCGTGGCGGCCCACCGATTCCCCGGAAGGCTTGCGCAGCGGCTGCCCCAGGTCGCCGCCCTTGGCCACGAACCAGCCATCGTCGGTCCACTCGATCGGCTCCAGCAGCGCCTGCCGGCCCAGCGTCCAATAGCCGTTCTCGTAGCCGTGGTACATCATCCACCAGCGTCCGTCGGTGCCTTCGATCACCGTGGCATGGCCGCGCGACCACCAGGGTTCGGCGGCCGACTGCGTGCGCATGATCGGGTTGTTCGGTGCGTTCACCCACGGCCCATGGATCGAGCGCGAGCGCGCGGTGATCACCATGTGCCCGGTGGGAGGCCCGGCGGTGCCGCCCACGGCGGTGGTCATGTAGTACCAGCCGTCGCGGAAGTGGATCTTCGGGCCTTCCTGCGCATAGGCCTCCACGTCCCAGCTTTCCGGGTATTTCCAGCCGTCGTAGACGTGCTTCGGCGTGCCGACCACGCTCAGGCCGTCGTCGGCCAGCTGCACGTAGTCGCCGCCGCTCAGGAACAGGTAGCGCTTGCCGTCTTCGCCCACGGCATGGCCGGGATCGATGTAGCCGCCCAGGCCGATGTCGATCGGCTCGCTCCACGGGCCCTTGATGCTGTCGGCCCAGACCACGAAGTTGCTGCGGTGTTCGCCGGTACGGGCCGGGAAGTAGATGTAGTAGCGGCCCTGGTGCTTGACGATGTCCGGTGCCCAGATCGCGCCCACGTTGCGGGTGATCGCGTGGCCCAGCGGCTGCCAGTTCACCAGGTCGCGCGAGTGCCAGATCGGCAGGCCGGGGTAGGCATCGAACGAGGACAGGGTGAGGTAGTAGTCCTGGCCGTCCTTCAGCACCGACGGGTCGGGGCGGTCGCCGGCGAACACCGGGTTCAGGAAGGTGCCGTCGCCCAGATCGGCCTGGCGCTGGTTCTCGATGCCGCGCTTCCACGCCGTGGACGCTGGCTGGGCCTGCGCCAGCACAGGTGCGGCCAGCAGCAGGGTGGCGGCCAACAGGGATTTCAGAGCGGTGCTGGACAGCATCGGGTTCCTCCGTGGTGCGGATGCGGGTTCAGGGGGTGCGGTGCCCGGTGCGCGCGCGCCAGGCCGGCGCGTCGCGGTCAAGCAGGACCTGCGGCCAGGTGCCGTACCAGTGGTAGCCGGTGCGGCGTTCGCGGCCCACCTGCGCATAGGTCTGCAGGCGCTGGCCCTGGCGGTCGGCCAGCACCACCGTGTTGTCGGCCAGGTCGTGGAAGCGGCCCCACAGCGGCGGCGCGCCGGGGTCGGCCAGCAACTGCCGGTCCTGCGTGCTGCGGTGGTGCGCGAACTGTTCGGCCGGGGCGTCCACGGTCTGCAGGCGCAGCCCGTGCAGGGCATTGGCCTGGAACCAGGCAAGCGCGCCTTCGATGGCCTGCACCGTCTGCGGCGACGGATCGGGAATGGACATCAGGTAGCGCACCACGCCCACGCTCTCGTCGGTGACCAGCGCGGCCAGCTCGAACTTCCGCCCCGGTGCGGGCTGCAGCGTGGCGGCATCGTACTGGCCCGCCCAGATCGTGGGCCGGCCCTGCTGGCGCACCTGCAACTGCAGCAGGCAGGCATCGCCACGCTGCACGGCGCTGGCCACCCGCGCGCGCCGCGCGGCATCGACGAAGGCGAATCGCGGCGCCGTCTGCACCTGCCGCAGGGTGGTCAGCACGCCACTGGTCACATCGTCGGCGAAGGTGATGCGGTCGTGGTAATCGGTACGCGCCGGCACCGAGTGCGGCCAGCCGCCGCAGCTGGCGATCTGCTGGTCCAGGATGAAATCCAGGCCGCGCAACGCGGCATCGCGATAGCGGCTGTCACCGCTGCGGCCGAAGGCTTCGGCCAGGTAATCCACCTGGGTATAGGTGGTGCGGTTGTCGAAGCTGCCGCCCGGTTCGTCCTGCGCCTTGCGTGCGGCCTCGCGGGCCGCGGCATCCAGCACCCGTAGCGGGTCCTGGTTCACCGGCCAGCCGCCGGAGCGGCGCTGCAGAAGCAGCAGGTTGTCGGCAATCTGCCGGTACTGCTGCGGCTGCAGCCGCGCGTAGCCCTCTGCATGGCCACTGCGCCAGTGGTTCACGCCATCGTTGAAGCTGCCCACCGGAATTGCCTGTGATGCCGGCGATGCCGGCGGCGGCCCGGCCTGGGCGGCGGTGGCCGCCACGCCCAGGCCCAGCAGCCACGGCAGCGTGCGCGCGCGCATCATGCGCGCAACGCGGCCGGCAGCCACAGCGACAGCTGCGGGAAGAAGGTGACGATCAGCAGCACCGCCAACGCAGCGAACCAGAACGGCCAGATGGTGCGCATGCTCTGGCCCACCGTGATCTTGCCGATGGAGGTGCCAATGAACAGCACCGAGCCCACCGGCGGGGTCACCAGGCCCAGGCCACCGGTCAGCACCAGCACCAGGCCGAAGTGGATCGGGTCGATGCCATAGGCCTTGGCCACCGGCAGGAAGATCGGCGTGCAGATCAGGATCATCGGCGCCAGGTCCATGAAGGTACCCAGCAGCAGCAGCATCACCACGATCATCAGCAGCACCATGAACTGGCTGTGCGCGAACGACTGCAGGAAGTCCACGGCCGCGGTCGGCACCTGCAGGTAGGCCAGCAGCCAGCCGAACACGGCGGCAGTGGCGATCACGAACAGGATCACGCCGGTGCTGCGTGCGGCGTGGATCACCGTGTCGAAGAACTCGCGCCAGCGCAGCTGCCGGTACAGCACGGTGGTCACCAGCAGGGCGTAGACCACCGCAATGGCCGCACTTTCCACCGCAGTGAAGATGCCCGCGCGGATACCGACGAAGATCAGTGCCACCAGGCCCAGGCCGGGCAGGGCGGAGACGATGCGCAGCAGCACCGCGCGCCAGCCGGGGAAAGCTTCCACGCCATAGCCACGGCGGCGTGCCACGGCGTAGCCGGTCAGCATCAACGCCAGGGTCATCAGCAGCGCGGGAACGATGCCGGCGGCGAACAGATCGGCAATGGACAACCCGCCGCCCGCCGCGGCCGAGAACAGGATCAGGTTGTGCGACGGCGGCACCAGCAGCGCCACCAGCGCTGCGGTGATGCTGACATTCACCGCGAAGTCGCGGTCGTAGCCGCGCTTGACCATCTGCGGAATCATGGTGCCGCCGACGGCCGAGACGTCGGCGATGGCCGAGCCGGACACGCCGCCGAAGAACAGCGAGGACAGGATCGAGACCTGGCCCAGGCCACCGCGCATGCGGCCGACCAGCGACGAGGCCAGTGCGATCAGGCGCTCGGAGATGCCGCCGCGCATCATGATTTCGCCGGCGAAGATGAACAGCGGAATGGCGATCAGCGACGCCGAGCCGGTACCCGCCGAGATCTGCTGCACCAGCACGATGGTCGGAATATCCAGGTACAGCAGCGTGGCCAGCGCCGCGGCCGCCAGCGCGTAGGCCACCGGCACACCCAACAGCAGCAGCACGGCGAATACGGAGAACAGAATGGTGATGCCCATGGATCAACGATCTCCTTCAGCGTCATCGGCACCGGCATCGGCCGCCGTCTGGTGCAGTGCCTTCCACGCACGGTTCAGCGCGAACAGCACCATCAGCGCGCCGCCCAGTGCCAGCGGCAGGTAGTTGATGCTCTGCGGCAGGTTGGCGCCGGCCGCCTTGATGTCCAGGCCGTCCAGCAGCAGGTCGGTCGACCAGAACGCGATGAAGCCGCCCAGTACCGCCACCACCAGCTGGATCAGCACATCCACGGCGCGGCGCAGGCCGGCGCCCATGTACGCGTGCAGCAGGAAGAAGCCGAAATGGCGGTTGGTATGCACGCCACAGGCGGCACCCAGGCTCATGGCGGTGGCCAGCAGCAGCAGGGTGACCGGTTCGGTCCAGCTGGGCGAATCGTTGATCACGTAGCGGGCGAACACCTGCCAGCCCTGCACCACCACCAGCCCCAGCAGGGCGGCCACGGCGCAGTAGATGGCGATGTCGGCAATGCGGTCCAGCAGGCGCTGTCCAGGCCCGGCGGCGGGCGTCGTCGTCTCGGTCATGGCAGGGTCCTCAGGCAGCGCGGATGCGATCAACCAGCGCGGCGATATCCGGCTGTTGCAGGTAGTGCTTCAGCAGTGGCTGTGCGGCCGCGCGGAAGGCCGGCATGTCCACTTCGTTGGCTTTCACGCCGTAATCGAGCACGGCGCGGCGTGCGGCGCTTTCAGAGGCATCCCACTGCTCGCGCATCACCGCCACCGAAGCGCGTGCGGTGTGCAGCAGCAGTTGCCGGTCATCGGGCTGCAGCCGCTCGAAACTGGCCCGCGACATCAGCAGCACGTCCGGCGCATACGAGTGATCGCTCTGCGACCAGTAGTGCGCGGCCTCGAAGTGGCGGCTGGAGTGGAAGCTGCGCATGTTGTTCTCGGCACCATCGATCATGTGCGTTTCCATGCCCGAAAAGGTGTCGCCCAGCGACATCGGCGTGGGGTTGGCCCCGAGCAGGCGCATCAGCTGGATGAAGATGTCCGAGGAGGCCACGCGCAGCTTCAGGCCGTGCAGATCCTTTGGTGCCACGATCGGGTGCTTGGTGTTGTAGAAGCAGCGCGCGCCGGAATCGTAGATCGCCAGGCCGACCAGGTCGCGGCTCTCGAAACCACGCAGCACCGCCTCGGCCACGCCATCGTCCAGCGCGGCACGCTGGTGCGCCACCGACTTGAACACGTAAGGCAGGCACAGCGCCTGGGTCAGCGGAAACGCGTTGTTCAGCGCACCGGCATACACGCGGGTGATGTCGATCGCGCCGAAGCGGGCCATGTCGATCGCTTCCGATTCGCGGCCGAGCTGGCCCGAGTGGTACTGGCGCAGGCGCAGGCGACCGTTGGTTTCGCGCTGCAGCGTCTCACCGATCCACTTCACCGCGGTCACGGTGGGGTAGTCGGCCACGTGCACGTCGGTGGCGGTCAGCAGGGCGCCGCCGTCCACGCTGCCCGCCGGCCCACGGCCGCAGGCGGCGAGCATCGGCGTGGCCAGGGCAGCAGCACCACCGGCCAGGAAATTACGTCGTGTGATCATCTGCGCCCTCCCGCGCGTGTTCACTGGGCGTGCTGGCGGTTACCCCGCCGGCACGGCCCTGCAGGCAATGTCGCCGAAGCCGGCGAAACGCACCAGCGCGGTCTGCCCGGCGGTGATGTCATGGATGCCGGTCGCGTTGCCGGTGGCGATCAGGTCGCCCTTGCGCAGCGGGCGGCCACGCAGCGCCGAACGGGACAGCGCGAACGCGTAGGCCGCGCGCAGCCCGCCCGGCAGGCGGGTGGCACCACCGGTGCCGACCACTTCGCCTTCGATCAAGGTTTCGGCGCGCAGTGCGGTTTCATCGCGCGTGGTCCAGTCCACGATCTCCGGGCCCAGCACCAGACCGTTGTTGTTGCCGAAGTCGGATACCACCACGCGCGGGCCCAGTTCGTTGATCGTGGCCAACGGGCTGCTGGCCACTTCCACGCCGATGTACAGGCGGGCGGGCAGGGCTTCGGCCTGCTCGGGCGTCCACTGCACCTGTCCGGCCGGAGCGTCCTCCAACAGCTCCAGCACGTACTCGGCTTCGACCGCAGCGAAGCCGCCGACGAAGATCGGGATGTCCGTTGTTCCACCGGTAGCATTTTTCAGCTGACGGGAAAAAACCGGGCCCAGCAGGCGCTCGTCCCCGGACCCATCGCGGCGCTCGGCGGCGATGTAGCCCACTTTCCAGCCCACCACCTGGTCATCCCAGGCGGCAATGGCCAGGTCCTGTACCTGGTAGGCACTGACCAGGTCGGCGGGGATGTCGCCCGGGAATGCGGGCAGGGCCTGCCCGGCGCGGCGCGCCGTGGTGAAGGCGTGGGCGATCGCGGCCGCATCGTCCGGCGGCGGCGTCTGCCCGTGTGTGCCGTGTTCGTTGCTCAAGAACGGTCTCCCTGTGTTTGTTGCACTGCCCATCGACAGCGTCTGCAGGAGGTGTATATGGTAAACCGGTGTCATCGTGCAAGCCGCAGCGCATCAAGTGCACCGGACCTTGCCGTGGGGCACGCTGTTCCCTGCCTTCGGAGCCCTTGCCTGCCATGCCTCTGCGTCCTGTAGTGCTGTTGTTGTGCGCTCTTCTGCTGGCCACGCCATTGAACGGTGGCGCCACGCCACTGCGCGAGGGCGAACGGCCCGGCCAGGAGCTGGCGGGCGAACAGATTGCGCTGTGGCCGGTCGGACAGGTGCCCGGCGAACAGGGGAAGCCCAGGCCGCCACGGGTGGTCGAGCGCAGCAGTGACCCGGCGCAGCCTGACCGCTACGTCGACCAGGTGGACGCGCCGTACCTGCTGGTGCACACCCCCGCGCGCAGCAACGGCCGTGCCCTGCTGGTAATTCCCGGCGGCGGCTACCAGCGCGTGGTGATCGACAAGGAAGACAGCGCCTTGCTGCCGGAGTGGGTGGACCGCGCGGGCTACACGTTGTTCGTGCTGCGTTACCGCCTGCCGCAGCCGGGCCGCGACCGCCAGGCCGCGCTGGCCGATGCACAGCGTGCGATGCGCGTGGTGCGGGCGCAGGTGGCCCAGCGCGGGCTGGATGCGCAGAGCGTCTCGGTGATGGGCTTTTCCGCCGGCGGCCATGTGGCGGCACGGCTGGCCACCGGCTTCGATGTTCCGGCCTATCCGGCATGCGATGCCATCGATCAGCTGAGCGCGCGCCCGGCACGGGCGGTGCTGGTGTATCCGGTCATCGACATGGGCGCGCACGCACACAGCGGTTCGCGCAGGCGCCTGCTGGGCGAACAGCCGGATCCCGCGCTGGCAGCACAGTATTCGATGCAGCAGCAGGTGCGCGCGGACATGCCACCCACCCTGCTGGTGCATGCCAGCGACGATGGCGTGGTGAGCGTGCACAACAGCGCGCTGATGGCGCGGGCACTGGCGGCGGCCGGGGTGGAGCACGAACTGCACCTGTTCGCGCACGGCGGACATGGTTTCGGCATGCGCGTTGCGCCCGGTTCCACGCTGGCGCTGTGGCCGGCGCTGGCGCAGGCGTGGCTGGCGGCGGGTGAGGCAGGGGCGGGGTCAGAGCCCCTTCCCGGTGGAGAGGGGATCCAACCCCGGGGTAGCCGATGAACACCGCGCCGAGCGATCTGCAGCGCCGCCGTTTCCTGCGCGACAGTGCGCGCTGGGCGCTGGCCACGGCAACGATGGCAGCGCTACCTGCCGCTCTGGCGGCACCCGGCCCGCGCGCGGATACGCAGGTCGTGGCGCGGGTGCGGGGCGGCCGCGTGCGCGGCCAGCGCGAACACGGCGTGCACGTGTTCCGTGGCCTGCGCTACGGCGCCGACACCCGCGCCTACCGCTTCCAGCCGCCGCGGCCGGAGGCGCCATGGCGCGGCATTGCCGATGCACTGGAATACGGCGCGGCGGCACCGCAGGGTGGCGGCGAAGGCCCGGGCAGCGAAGACTGCCTGTTCCTCAACGTATGGACCCCTGCGCTGAACGACGGCGCGCGCCGTCCGGTGCTGGTCTACATCCACGGCGGCGGTTTCAACAACGGCTCGGGCAGCGACCCGCTGTACGACGGCAGTGCCTTGTGCCGGCGCGGCGATGTGGTGGTGGTCACGCTGAACCACCGATTGAATACCTTCGGCTATCTGTACCTGGGCGCGCTGGGCGACCCGCGCTACGCGATGTCCGGCAACGTGGGCCAGCTGGATCTGGTGCAGGCCCTGCACTGGGTACGCGCGCATGCGGCCGTGTTCGGCGGCGACGCCGACAACATCACCGTGTTCGGCCAATCCGGCGGTGGCGCCAAGATCGCCACGCTGATGGCCATGCCCGCCGCGCGCGGCCTGTTCCAGCGCGCCTGGACCATGAGCGGACAGCAGGTGACCGCGGCCGGCCCGCGCGCAGCGGCGCAGCGTGCGGCGCTGGCCATGCAGAGCGTAGGTGCGGCGGACATGACGGCGCTGCTGCGCCTGCCGACCGCCGACCTGCTGGCCGCCACCCGGGCCCGCGATCCGTCGCGGGTGGAAGACACCGCGCTGTACTTCGGTCCGGTGCTGGACGAGGTGGTACTGCCGGTGCATCCGTTCTGGCCGCAGGCGCCGGCTCAATCGGCGGCCATCCCGATGGTGATCGGCAACACCCGCGACGAGACGCGCGCGTTCCTGGGCAATGACCCGGCCAACTTCGCGCTGGACTGGGCCACCCTGCCGGCGCAACTGGAAAAACAGCAGTTCGTCGACCTGTTGCCATCGGTGGTGATCGAGGCCTACCGGCGCATGTACCCGCACTACACGGCGTCGGAAGTGTTCTTCGCCGCCACCACCGCCGGCCGTTCGTGGCGCGGCGCGGTGGAAGAGCTGGAGGCGCGTGCACGGCAGCCGGCCGCTGCGGCGCCTACCTGGGCCTACCAGCTGGACTGGCCCTCGCCGGTGGAAGACGGCCGCCTGCGCGCGTTCCATACGCTGGATATCCCGCTGGTGTTCGACAACGCCGGGCTGCCCAGCGCGCGCACCGGCGGCGGCAGCGAGGCGCGTGCACTGGCGGCGCGCATGAGCGATGCGCTGATCGCCTTTGCCCGCCACGGCGATCCCAACCATGCCGGTCTGCCGGCATGGGCGCCGTACACCCTGCCGCAGCGGCGCACCATGCTGTTCGACGTGCACAGCCGCGGCGCCGATGACCCGCGTGGTGGCGAGCGCGAGCTCTACCAGCGCGTGCCTTTCCTGCAACGAGGAACTGCCTGAGATGCGTTTTCTGACTCTCCTGCTGGCGCTGCTGACGGCCGGCACCGCGCAGGCCGCGGTGGATCCGTCGATCAGTGACCGCCCACCGCCCACGCCGATCCGCGCCAGCAAGATCGTGCTGGTGGGCGATTCCACCACGGCGGTGCAGGGCGGCTGGGGACCGCGTTTCTGCGCCGATCACGTGACCTCGTTCGCGGCCTGCCTGAACCTGGCGCGTGGCGGCCGCAGTACGTACAACTACCGTGCCGAAGGCTCGTGGGCGCTGGTCGAGGCGGAAATGCGCACGCCGGGCTACGCCGCCACCTGGGTGCTGATCCAGTTCGGCCACAACGACCAGCCGGGCAAGCCGGGGCGGTCCACCGATCTGCAGCACGAGTTCCCCGACAACCTGCGCCGCTACGTGCAGCAGGTACGTGCGGCGGGCGCCACGCCAGTGCTGCTGACCCCGCTTACCCGTCGCCAGTTCGTCGATGGCGCGCTGGTGGATGATCTGGCGCCATGGGCCGACAGCGTGCGCACCGTGGCGCGCGAACTGCAGGTGCCGCTGGTGGACCTGCATGCGCGCAGTCGCACCCTGGTGCAGGCGCTGGGACCGGTACCGGCCATGCAGTTGGCGCAGGCGCCGGCCAGCCAGGCGCAGGTGGCCAGCGCGCTGGGCGGTACCACGGTCGGCGCCAGCCCCGCTGCGGCCGGTGCCACGGCGGCGGCGCAGAACGCCGCGCTGGAACCGATGGGACAGGCCAAGCGGGCCTTCGATTACACCCACCTGGGTGCGGACGGCGCAGCGGTGTTCGCCAGCCTGGTGGCGACCGAACTGGCCCGCGAGGTGCCGGCGCTGCGTCCGTTGCTGTTGCCATGATGTCGTAATTGGCGCGCCATTTTCGTTGATGTTCGGCGATAACTGTCGCAATCGACTCCATCACAGTGACCGCAGCAGGATGACAACATTCTGTTAACCCCGCTCGCCTAGACTGGCCGACATGGGAGAGCGATTCACACCACTGCCGTTTGCGGGCCGGGAGCGCCTGCTTGCGGCCATCGACGGCGCCGTCTGCCTGGCCGATCCGCGCGCGATCACCGGCGCCCTGCAGCGGGTGCTGCGCGAGGCCATCGCCGATCCACTCATCCAGTTGCCGCCGTGTGTACGCCGCCCGGTGGACGGCCACTACGCCCGGCGCGAACTGCACCGCAGCCCGACCCTGGGCTACAGCGTCATCGCCATGTGCTGGGGCCCGGGGCAGGGCACGCCGCTGCACGACCACGATGCCATGTGGTGCGTGGAAGGGGTCTGGCAGGGCGAATTGATCGTTACCCCGTATGCGCTGCTGGAACGCCAGGGCGAACGCCACCGCTTCGCCGCGCAGGAAGCGCTGTACGGCTATCGTGGCAGCGCCGGCAGTCTGATTCCACCGCACGAGTACCACACGCTGCGCAACGCCAGCGATGACGACGTGGCCGTGTCGGTGCACGTGTACCAGGGCGTGATGGAACGCAGCGCGGTGTTCGATCCGCTGGGCGACGGCTGGTACCAGCGCCGGGTGAAGATGATGGAGACCGACGCAGCGTGACCGCGTGCCGCCGGGCATGGCCCGGCGCTACCCGTTCCTGCGGCCGCCCCAACGCACCGGTAGCGCCGGGCCATGCCCGGCGTCGCCGCTGCCCTCAACGCGGCACGTCGGCCACGTTGTTCAAGCGGGTCACTTCCTCGCCACCATCGGCCAGGGCTACGCGCACGCGCAGGCCGCTGCGGTCGCCGGCCGGCAACGGCAGCGACACCTCCACCGTCTTCGGTTGCAGCTCGGCCGGGGCAGCCATGGCCGGCACCTCGCTGCGTGCGATCTCGCGGCCACGCGCATCTTCCAGCACCGCCACGCCCACGCCGCTGCCCACATGGCCCAGGCTGTGCACGGTCACGTGTACCTGGCGCCGGTCCACGCGCAGATCGCCGCGGCCGATGCCCAGGTCCGGGCGGGTTTCCACCGGTGTACCCGCGCTCACCCGCTCGAACTCGAAGATCTCGGTGCGGCCGGGGCGGAACTGCATCGGCACCGCGACGCTGGTTTCCAGCTGCACGGTGCGCTCGCGCGGGTTGCCGTCGATGCGGCCATCGCCATCGGCGTCCACGCCACTGCGCACGCGCCAGGTGCCGCTGGCCACGTTCCAGCCGGTCATGTCCGCAGCGATGGTGCGGCTGCCCAGGGTGTAGCTGGTCACCGTGAAGCGCTCGCGCGATGGCGCATGCACCAGCAGGGCGACCTGCTCGGCGGCGTCGTCGCGGTCGAAGCGCCAGCTGACGGTGTGTCCGGGCCAGCTCTGGTTGCGTTTCAGCGCGATGCCGCCCAAGCGCGCACGCTGCAGGAACTCGCTGGGCGCTTCCACGCGATCGGACCACCAGTGGCCTTCGGTGTTCATGTACTCGCGCTGCGCCTTGGCCTGCACACCGTCGGCATGCAGTGCGTCGATGTACTGCAGGTCGCCGGTCGCCTGCCAGGCCATCAGGCTGGCGAAGCCGGTCTTGCCGGCCTTGGCATCGGCGGTCAGCTGCGGGTACCAGTCCTGCTGGCGGCCCAGCACTTCCACGTAGTTCTCGCCCAGGTTGGCCAGCGCACCCGGGCCGCCACGGGCCACGCGGTAGTCCAGCGCCTGCAGGTACTTCGCATCGCCGGTCCAGCGCCAGGCGGCCCAGAACGTATGCATGATGTCGCCGCTGCCGGAACCGTTGTTCAGTTCACCGCCGCGGGTGGCGCCGGTGGCCCAGTTGATTTCGTTGGGCAGGGTGAAGCGGCCCTTGTCGTCGCGGCCGGCATGGGCCAGATAGCCGTCAGCCAGGCCGATCACCAGCTTGCGGCCGGTCGGATCGGCGTTGTACTGGCCGAGCAGGAACGCCGGGTGCAGCACCGGGAACGAGTAAGGCTTCTGCCACTGCCAGTTCGGTTCGCGGTAGACCTTGTTGCCGCCGAACCAGTTGCTGGAGAACAGCAGGTGGCCCTGCGGATTGCGCAGGATGATGCGTTCGTCGAACGCCTTCACCGTTTCCATCAGCCGCTCCACCGTCAGCGGGTCGCCCCAGTTGAGGTAGAGCATGGCGCTGTTGGTGTTGATGCCCTCCTCGTAGGAATGCAGTTCGTCGGTTTCGATGGTGCTCAGGCCGTTGCTGAACATGCCGTTGCGGTACACCGCATCGGACAACGCGGTGAGCGAGGCGTTCAGGCGGTCCGGCTGCACGCCCATCAGGGCCAGGCCGGGCCATTGCTGGGTCAGGTCGGAATCGTCGGAGATGCCGCCACCGAAATCACCGTAAGCGACCTGGCGTTCGTCGATCCACCAGTCCACGAAGCGGCGCACGTGGGCCAGGTCCTGCAGCTGGTGGAACGCCCAGGCGGGCACGCCCTTGGGCACCTGCGGGGCGCTGAACGGCGGGCGGCCCTGGCTGTTGTAGCTGATGTAGTTCCAGTACAGCCGGCCCAGTTCGTGGTCCGGGTCGACCCGCAGCAGGTCGCTCAGGTCGGCGTACACCCGCGCGTACAGGCGCTGGCGCTTGGACGTGGTGTGTTCTTCCACCAGGAAGCCCCAGTTGTCACGCACCTGGTTGAAGCGGTCGGCCACGTGTTCCTTCAGCGCTTCGGCACGCGGCTTGAACACCAGCCGCACCTGCGCGCCATCCAGCGCAGCGGCGTCGAAGCCCGGTGCCGCCGAGGCGATGCTCAGCCACAGGCTGTCTGGGGTCAGGATGCGGTCGCGCAGGTCCAGCCACAGCGTGCGCTTCTGCCCAGGCTGCACTGACACCGAGACATCGATCATGTCGCGCGCCGGCCAGATCGGATCCTTGATGCGGATGTTCAGCGGAATCAGGCCGTCCTGCGTGGCTGGCAGATCCAGCGCGGGCAGGTCGATGGCCACGCCGTCCAGGCCGTCGTGCATGTTTTCCCAGCTGTAGGCCCAGCTGCGGATCAATGGCTGGTTGGCCGGCGCATCGCCCACGCCGGAGGGAATGAGCACGTGCACGATCGGGCGCGGCTGCGCCGGCAGCGTGTCGGCGCCGCGGCGGCGTGAGCCGGCGCCCTTGGGCAGGGCCATGACCGTGCTGCGTTCGGCGGTCGGATAGCGGCCGTCGATGTAGCGGCGCAGCGCGTCCAGGTTGGTGTAGTCGGGCAGGGCCTGGCTGTCGATGATGTAGGTCTGCTTCACCGTGCCGTCGGGCTCGGCGCCCTCGCTCACGTGGTAGGCCCAGATTTCCTGGATCGGGGTTTCCTGTTCCACGTTGCTGAAGCGCAGCACGCCGCCGGACTGCGCGGGAATGTCCTGCACGCTGCGCACCACGCCCTGTGCGCGCGTGGCCAGCACCTGGGTGGCATGCGCGGCATCGGCGCCGTGGGCCAGGGTGCCGAAGGCCGCGCCGCGGATCTCCACCCGGTTCACCGTTTCGCCCAGCGGCAGGGTCAGGTCCAGGTGCTGGCCGCTTTCAACGTACGTGTTCCAGTCCGGCAACTGGAAGTAGTCGTTGCGGCCGGGCAGGCGCGAACGGTTGTAGACACCGGGCCAGGTGGTCTCGGCAATGCCATCGGTGGCCTTCCACATCCACGCTTTCAGGTCGCGGGTGTCGGCGAACTCGATCTTGCGGATGCGCGTGCCCGCCGCCGACAGCGCAGGCGGGGCGGCGCCTTCCCAGCCGAAGCGATGGCGCCAGGCGCGCTCGTCGGTCGCTGTGGCCACCGCGCTGGCCGGCGCCTGGCCGCGCGCCAGTGCGGCCACGGCGGGCCCGTCCAGCATGCGGTCGTACACGCGGATGTGCTGGAAATCGCTGCCGCGCAGGAAGTTGTAGCGGCTCTGCACCTGGTAAGGGGCCATCACCCGCCCGGCCAGGCCCAGCTGGTCCAGCGCGGCATCGAAATCGCCGGTGGCCTGCGTGCGCGCCACTTCGCGCCCGTCCACGAACAGGCGCACGCCCTGGTCCTCGTCCCATGCGAAGGCCAGGTGCAGCCACTGGTCGGGCCGCGGCGGTGTGTCCATGCGGAACGACACGCGGCTGCGTGCCAGGTTGGCATCGGTCACGAACGCATCGAAGCCGTGGCCGTTCCAGTCGATGCGCAGCCAGGCCATGTCCCAGCTGCTGTGGTCGGCATAGCCCACGCGGAAGATCACGAACGGTGCTTCACCCACGGCGTAGCGCGGGCGCCAGTCGAAGGCCAGGGTGCCGCGCTGGGCCTGGATGTTGCCCGGTGCATCCCAGGCCAGCACGCCATCATCTTCCCACTGGATCGCCTTGCCGCGTGCGCCGTCGTCCACCACTGCGGTCTTGTCGCGGAAGTTCGGCACCGCCTCGCCCTGCGCCGTCACCGCGGTCAGTCCCTGGTTGGCGTCCACGTGGAACAGCAGCGTGGGCGGTGCGGCGGCGCCCGCGGGCAGGGCGGTGGCCAGCAGCAGCGCGGCCACCAGCAGGCGGCGGCGCGGACGGGACGAAGCAGAAGCGGTGCGGTGCATGGAACCTTCCTTTCAGCAGCATTCGACGGTGCAGCGGTACGGCAGGGCAGGCAGGGGCTCAGAACTTGTAGCGCAGCCCCAGGTAGTACTGGCGACCGGTATGGGTGTAGCGGTCGGGCAGGGAGAGGGCCGAGTCCACGTAACGCTCATCGGCGCTGTCCAGCAGGTTGATCGCCTCGAAGCTGACGGTCAGCTGCTTGTTGAACTTCCAAGACATGTTGAAATCCACGTTCTCCACGCTGTACTTGCCGGTCACGTCGGCGGTGGCGTACTGATTGCCGTCCAGGTCCCAGACGTTTTCCTGGGTCAGGATCTGGTTGATGTAGGCGTCGCGGTAGCTGGTGGAAACACGCGCACTGAAGCGCCCGTCGTCGTAGTACAGGGTGGCGTTGTACGAGTTCGGCGACAGGTTCAGCAGGTCGTTCTCGGTGTAGGTGGTGACGATGGTGTCGCCGCTGCCGGAACTGAAGAGGTATTTGATCTTCGAATCGACGTGGGTGTAGTTCAGCTGGATGCCGAAGTTCTTCCAGAAGCCCGGCAGGAAGCTGAAGGGCTGCTGGTAGGTCAGCTCGTAGCCCTTCAACGGGCCGCCCGGCGTGTTGAAGTAGCTCTGCACGTTGAACAGCGAGTTCGGACTGAAACCAGCCGGCAGCAGGTCCAGCGAATAGCCCATGTCCTGCCAGGTGGTCAGCAGGCGGGTGCGCTGCACGTAGGTCTCGATATCCTTGTAGAACACCGCCGCCGACAGCAGCGCGCCTTCCTGGAAG
The DNA here is from genome assembly GCF_003086695.1 of Stenotrophomonas sp. SAU14A_NAIMI4_8. NCBI lineage: Bacteria > Pseudomonadati > Pseudomonadota > Gammaproteobacteria > Lysobacterales > Lysobacteraceae > Stenotrophomonas > Stenotrophomonas sp. SAU14A_NAIMI4_8. The sequence goes on along the minus strand of NZ_CP025999.1, from coordinate 49,350 downwards.
TACCACTCCGCGCTCAGGTCGTAGTTGGTGGAGCGGAACGGATCGAGCTTGGGGTTGCCCAGGTTGATCGAGTAGTAGCGGTCTTCATCGACGAAGGCGGTCGGGCCACCGCTGACGCTGGGCGACAGGTTGGACAGGGTGGGCCGGGCCATGGTCTTGGCCGCGCCGAAGCGCAGCACGAAGGTGTCGGTCAGGTCCCACGCCAGGTTCAGCGACGGCAGCCAGTCGTCGTAGCGGTGGGCGACGGTGGTGCCGACCAGCAGGCGCTCGCCGGCATCGGCGGTGGCGCTGGCCACGCCCAGGAACGGCTCGCATTGCGACGACAGGTCGTTGCTGTTGGCGGCCTGGCACGGCGCATAGCCACTGGCATCGATCTGCGTGCGCACGTAGCGCAGGCCCAGGTTGCCGCGGAACGGCCGGTCCCAGAGTTCGGTGTTGAAATCGAGCTGCAGGTAGCTGGCGTAGCTCTTCTCGGTCACGTCGAAGTTGTTGTTCGAGGCGCCGTAGTGGCCCACGCCGGCCAGCCGGTAGTCGCCGCCCAGGGTGCCGGTGTTGCAGTTGCAGTAGATATCCAGCAGTTCGGCGATGCGGCTGAAATCGGGAATCAACCACCCGTTCGGCGTGTTGCCGTCCAGGCCCTTGCCGAAGCCGTCCAGGGTGGTGGACAGATCGCCCACGCCCACGCCGCTGGGCAGCGCCTGCGACATGCGCCCGTAGCTGATGTTGCGGTACTCCTGCGTGCTCATGCCGTAGTCCTTGTAGGCCAGGCCGCCGCGCAGGGTGAAGGTGGGCGAGAGGTTGAAGGTCAGGTCGACCTTGGCGGTGTCGAAGCTGTTGTCGACGTACTGCGGGTTCAGCCGCACTTCGCTGATGTTGCCGCCGCGCGCGGTGCCGTTGGCATTCACCGGTGCAGTGCCATAGCCCAGCCACTGCCACGATGCGGCATCGCCCAGCGCGAACGGGAAGGTCATCGAGGGCATGCTGGCGCCGTTGCGCATGTCCAGCACGAAGCCATCCAGGTTGCTGTTGTCGAAGCTGACCATGGAGAACACGGGGCGTTCGAAGCTGGACGAGGAATGGCCGACCAGCGCATCCAGTCGCACCGCATCGTTGAAGCGGTGTTCGAAATTCAGGCTGGCCTGCTTGAACTCGGTGGTCTCTTCGATCGAAGTCGATTCGGTGCGGAAATCCACGTTGTCGAACACGCCGTAGACCAGGCGGTTCTGCGCATCCACCTGCGCCTCGCGCACGGCGATCTGGGTCTTGCCGCCGTACTGCGCGGTGCGGTGCAGGTTGGCGCCCAGCGAATCCTCGCGCTGGTCCTTGTCCAAGCGGGAATACATCAGGTCCAGGTTCAGCAGGCTGTCGGGGCTGAAGCGGAACTGCAGCGCGCCGGTCACGCCCAGCCGTTCGATCTCGTGTTCGGTGCGTACGTAGCGCGGGTAGCGGGGAATCCACGCATTGGTCGCGGTCTCGTAGGCGGCGATGTTTTCTGCCGTGGCCGCCGGCCGGTCGATGCCGGTGCCGCAGTGGGTGGCATCGATACCGTAGCTGCCCCAACCGTTGTTGCGCGCCTGGTTGGCGGCGCTGCCCACGCCCTGCGCGGTTTCATTGCTGGCCGGGTTGCGCGGCGTCTGCGGGTCGTAGCCCACCGGGCTGCAGAAACCGTAGGTGCCGTTGTTGGCGGCGGTGGACTGGTTGGAGTTGCGGTAGTTGCCGTGTTCCCAACGAACCGGGTTGTAGCCTTCCTCGAAGATGGTGCGCTTGCTCCACGCCACCGACATCAGCGCACCGAAGCGGCCATCGGCCCAGGTGTTGCTCAGCAGCGCCGACACGCGCGGGTCCTTGCTGCGCGACAGTTCGTTGAAGCCGTACTGGCCGTTGAGCGAGGCCTGGAAGCCCTCGAAGTCGAACGGTCGCGAGGCGCGCAGATCGACGGTCGCACCCAGCGAACCTTCATCCATCTGCGCCGACTGGGTCTTGTTCACCTTGACCCGGCTGAACAGTTCCGAGGCGAAGGTATTGAAGTCGAAGCCGCGGCTGCGGTTCACCCCGGTGGTGCCGCTGCCGGCGGTGGACAGCGCTTCCAGGCCATTGATGCGCACGCGGGTGAAGTCCGAGCCCAGGCCGCGCACGGAAATCTGCTGGCCTTCGCCGCCTTCGCGGTCGATCGATACGCCGGCAATGCGCTGCATCGATTCGGCCAGGTTCAGATCGGGGAACTTGCCGATGTCCTCGGCGTAGATCGCATCGACCTGCTCGACGCTGTAGCGCTTCTCGTCCAGCGACTGCTGCAGGCTTTCGCGGTAGGTGGCCTTTACTTCCACCTTGTCCAGGTCGACCGCATCGGGTGCGGACGCAGCCGCTTCCGGGGTCTGCTGGGCATAGGCAGCCTGGCACAGCACCAGGCCGATCGACAGGGCAAGCACGGCGCGCGGCGCGCGGCCGCGATGAAGCGCGAGCGACGAATCCATCTGAAATCCCCTCCCAGGGTGTCCTCAAGCGTTGCAGGTGCGTTGCTGCGTTCGTGCCGGCCTCCTCCGGCACGACGCGGGTGCAACGACGTGCTGACACCGCGGGTCATGCGTGAACGTAACAAAGCACATGGGACGCGGCATCTTGCGCCGCAGCAGTGCGCCGCAGCGGTGTGTCGTTGCACGGGAATGCGGCGGCGTGCGCACACGCCGCCGCGGCTGCATCAGAACTTGTAGCGCACGCCCAGCAGGTACTGGCGGCCGGTTTCGGTGTACTGCAGCGGCAGCTGACCGGTGGTGGGCGAGTACACCCACTCGTCGGATGCTTCGTTGGTCAGGTTGATGCCTTCCAGGCTCAGTTCCAGCTGGTCGCTGATGCGGTAGCGGATCGAAGCATCCAGCACGGTGGTGCCGGTCATGCCGTGGTAGCCATCCAGGTTGAAGCCGGTTTCCTGGCCCGGTGCCTGGGTCAGGTAGTCGCTGCGGTTGGTGGCCGACACGCGCCCGGACCAGACTTCGCCTTCGTAGAACAGCGTGGCGTTCCAGGCGTTCTTCGAGGTACCGGTCAGCTGGTTCTTCATCACCGCCACGCCGTTGCCGTTCACGTACTGGATGCTGGTGTCGACCCAGGTGTAGTTCAGCTGCACGCCCAGGTTCGACCACTTGCCGGGCAGGAAGGTGAAGGGCTGGGTGTAGTTGGCTTCCACGCCGTACAGCTCGCCACCGGGGGTGTTCAGCGGAATGCTGAAGGTGAAGTCATCGTTGACCGATGCACCGGTGCCTTCCAGCAGGCTGGCCGGCAAGCCGCTGGTGGAATACGGGCGCACTTCGCGGGTGGTCTGCACGAACGATTCGATGTCCTTGTAGAACAGGCCGATGCCGGCCATCGCGCCTTCGTTGAAGTACCACTCGAAGCTCATGTCCACGTTGGTGGCGCGGAACGGATCCAGGTTCGGGTTGCCGCCGGCCACGGTGCGCGCGCCGCCGGCCACGGCCACGGTCACGCCGGGGGTCAGGTTGCCCAGGCCCGGTCGGCTCATCACCTTGGCCGCGCCCAGGCGGATCAGGAAGTCCGGGGTGATCTCGGCCACCAGGTTGAACGAGGGCAGGGTGTCGTTGTACTTGCGGTTGGTGGTGGCCGGCACCAGCACGCCGCCCACGGTGGCCGCGCCACTGGAGGTCTGTTCGGTCTGCACGTAGCGCACGCCGAAGTTGCCCGACAGCGGAATGCTGCCCAGATCGGTGGAGAACTCACCCATCAGCCAGACGCCACGGTCCTTCTCTTCCACGCTGCGGCTGTTGTTGGCACGCGGTGCCAGCGCGAACGTGCCGGTGTTGCTGTAGATGTCCAGCGCGTCGGCCACGGCATCCAGGTTCGGCACCACCCAGCTCGACGGCGAACCGGAGATGCCCTTCAGGCCGGCCTGGCTGGTCAGGTCCACCGGCACGATGCGCGAACCGTTGGCGAAGGTCGGTACCGCGCCTTCGCTGTTGCGGCGCAGCTCCAGCGTGTCGAAGGTGTAGTTCTTGGCCAGCACGCCGCCCTTCAGGCGGAAGCCGGGGCTGATGTTCCAGTTGAAGTTGACTTCGGCGGTGTCGAAGTCGTTGTCCACGTACTGCGGGCGCAGGCGGATCTCGGCCAGCTCCCAGCCATTGGGGTTGGTCGGGTCGATGCCGTAGTTCAGTACTGGCGCACGGCTGTTGCCACGGTAGTCGTAGCTGTAACCATCCACATCGTACTTGTCCATGATGATGGTGGTCTGCACCGGGTTCTCGTGCTTGGAACGCGATACGCCCAGCTTGCCGTTCAACGAGAACGCATCGTTGAAGCGATGATCGAAGTTCAGGCTGGCCTGCTTGAACTCGGTGCTCCATTCGTCGTGGCGGTTCTCGCTGCGGATGTCGACGTTGTCGAATTCGCCGTAGACCAGGGCGTTGTTGCGGATCTCGCCGTTGCGCACCACCATCACCGGCTTGCCGTCGCGGTCGGGGCGGCGGTTGGCACCGGTGGCGGCATCGCGGTTGCGGCTGAACGAGATCGCTTCGATGTAGTGTTCGTCGCGCGTGGCGTCGATCTTCGAATACAGCGTATCCAGCGAGATTTCGGTGCGATCGGTCGGCTTCCACTGCAGCGAACCGGTCACGCCCAGGCGCTTCTGTTCGTGTTCCATCTGCACGTAGCGCGGGAAGCGCGGATGGTACACATCGGCACTGCGTGCGGCCGGGAACAGCGGGCTGGCGGCGAACCCGCCGTTGCTGGTGCCGTTGGCCCAGCGCCCGGTGTTGGAGCCTTCTTCCAGCGCCTGGCGTTCGGAATAGGCCACCGACAGCAGCGCGCCGAAGGTGCCGTCGGCGAAGGTGTTGGCGATCAGCGCGGCCATGCGCGGGTCGGCCTTTTCAGCCATGGCGTTGAAGCCGGCCTGGCCGCTGGCGGCGAAGGTGAAGCCGTCGTAGTCGAACGGGCGCGCGGTGCGCAGGTCCACCGTGGCGCCCAGCGAGCCTTCCTCGACATCGGCCGAGGCGGTCTTGCGCACGATCATCTGCGAGAACAGATCCGAGGCGAACACGTTGAAGTCGAAGCCACGGCCGCGGTTGGTGCCACCGCTCTGGTCGCCGGCGCCCACCGTGGTCAGCGCTTCCATGCCGTTCAAGCGCACGCGGGTGAAATCCGGGCCCAGGCCGCGCACCGAGATGTTGCGGCCTTCGCCGGCTTCGCGGGTGATGACCACGCCGGGAATGCGCTGCAGCGATTCGGCCAGGTTCAGGTCGGGGAACTTGCCCACATCCTCGGCCACGATGGCGTCGACCACGCCGGATTCGCTGCGCTTGATGTCCAGCGCCTTTTCCACGCTGGCGCGGTAGCCGGTGACGTTCACCGTGTCCAGGTTGGTGGCGGTGGGCGCTTCACCCTGCTGCTGTGCCGCGGCGCCTGCCGACAGTGCCAGGCCGACGGCCATGGCCAGCAAGGTAACCGGTGTCTTTTTTGCGTGGTTCCGAGAATGCATGCCTTTCCCCTCTCCCAAAGGTCTGGTCTCGCGAGTGTTTCAGCGGAATGACACCGCTGGTCAAGGCGGACGGTAACAGCACCTCCGGGTTCCGGCATCTTGCACCGCAACAGATCTGCAATGTCTCCAAGACGCTTGCGGGACAATGCTTCCGACAGTTTGCTAGGCTGTGCGGACGGCGGGTCGGATCTAAAATGACACCGATAGCCAACCGCCACGCGGGTGCGTGGTGCGATTCCACGCCGTGCAGCCGTACGTGCTGGCGGCCAGCGTAAGGGAGCGGAAATGGGTCGTGTCGTGTGTTTCGGGGAACTGCTGCTGCGGATGGGAGCACCAGGTCGCGAGCTGCTGCTGCAGTCGCCGCAGTTGCAGGTGCATGTGGGCGGTGCGGAAGCGAACGTGGGTGTCTCGTTGTCCTGCTTCGGACATGAGGTGGCCATGGTCAGCACCGTGGCCGGCAATGCGCTGGGCGCGCACGTGCTGGGCGAACTGCGCCGCCATGGCGTGGACACGCGCGGCGTACGCCAGGACCCGGATGGGCGCATGGGCCTGTACTTCCTGACCACCGGTGCGGTGCAGCGGGCCAGCGAAGTGGTCTACGACCGCGCCGATTCGGCCTTCGCCCGCAGCAGCGCCGCCGACTATGACTGGCCGGCACTGCTGCAGGACGCACAGTGGCTGCACCTGTCCGGGGTCAGCCCGGCGCTGGGCCCTGACGTGGCGCAGGCCACGCTGGAAGCAGCGCGTGCAGCGCGCGCCCTGGGCGTGCGCGTGTCCTTCGACGGCAACTTCCGGCCCAAGCTGTGGCAGCGCTGGGGCGGCGATGCGCAGGCGATCCTGCACCAGCTGTTCGCGCAGGCCGACATCGTGTTCGCCGACTACCGCGACATCGAGGTGATCCTCGGCCAGCGGTTCGAGCAGGCCGATGTGGTGGCCAAGGTGGAAGCCGCAGCGGCGGCCGCCTTTGCCGCCTTCCCGCACCTGCAGTGGATGGCCTGCACCCAGCGCCAGGCGATCAGCGTGGACCACCACGCACTGGGCGCGCTGCTGCTGGGCCGCGATGGCACCCGCGCCCAGGCGCCGGTGCGCCAGCTGCAGGGCATCGTCGACCGCATCGGCGGTGGCGACGCCTTCGCCGCCGGCATCCTGCATGGCATCCTGTCCGGTCTGGATGCCGAGGCCACCGTGCGCTTCGGCCTGGCGGCCGGTGGACTGAAGCATTCGATCCCCGGCGATTTCAACCCTGTCAGCGAAGCTGACGTGCTGGCCCTGGTGGGCGAGGAGCGATTCGATGTCCGGCGCTGATCCGCGCGTACGTGCGGTACTGAAACTGGCCCCGGTGATCCCGGTGTTCACCCCCGATGACGTGGACGATGCGGTGCAGGTGGCACAGGCCCTGTTCCGCGGCGGCCTGCCGGTGATCGAGGTGACCCTGCGCACGCCGCGCGCGCTGGAGGCGATCAAGGCGATGGTCGAGGCCGTGCCCGATGCCGTGGTCGGCGCTGGCACGGTGATGACGCCGGCGCAGATGCAGGCCGCGAAGGCGGCCGGTGCGCGCTTCGCGGTGTCGCCTGGCGCAACGCCCACCCTGTATGCCGCTGCCCGCGATGCCGACCTGCCGTACCTGCCGGGCGTGGCCACCGGCTCGGAGCTGATCGTGGGTCTTGAGCACGGGCTGGACACCTTCAAGTTCTTCCCGGCGGTGCAGGCCGGTGGCGCCGCGTTGTTGTCGGCCTGGCACGGCCCGTTCGCCGATGTGCGCTTCTGCCCGACCGGCGGCATCAGCGTGCAGACCGCACCGCAGTTCCTGCACCTGCCCAACGTGCTGTGCGTGGGCGGTTCGTGGCTGACCACCGCCGCACTGGTGCAGGCGCGCGACTGGCAGGGCATCGAAGACCTGGCCCGCCAGGCCTCGGTACTGGCCAGCTGACGGCCACCGCCGTTGGTAGAGTCGAGCTTGCTCGACTGGCCTTTCCCGGCATTTCGCGTAGAGCAGTCGAGCAGGCTCGACTCTACGGGCCGGGTGGGTCGAGCAAGCCCGGCATTGCCCCGCGTTCAACCGCCGCGCGGTGCGCCCAGCCGCCGGTACAGCGTGCTGCGGCTGATTCCCAGCCGCTTCGCCGCTGCGCTTACATTGCCCTCGCACGCGGCCAGCGCCTGGCGCATCGCCGCTTCGGCCATCTCCCCCAGCGCTGCAGTGGGCGCCGCCACGGGCGGCAGCGTGTCCGCCGCACCGTTGCGCACGACATCAGGCAGTAGTTCCGGGCCCACCGGCTGGCCGGGCCCGGCCAACGCCACCAGGGTGCGCAGGCAGGCACTGAGCTGGCGCAGGTTGCCCGGCCAGGCACAGGCCACCAGCGCGGCACGGGTGGCAGCGGGCAACGCCTGGTCGTGGCCCAGCTGCTGCCACAGCGCATCGACCACCGCGCCACGATCGGGATGCTGGCGCAGCGGTGCCAGGGTCACCACGTGGTCGGCGATGCGGTAGTACAGATCCGCGCGGAAGCGCCCGGCGGCCACCGCCTGCGGCAGGTCGCAGTGGCTGGCGCAGACCAGGGCGAAATCCAGCTTCACCGGCTTGCCACCGCCCAGCGGCGACAGCTCGCGTTCCTGCAGCACGCGCAGCAACCGGGGTTGCAGCGCCAGCGGCATGTCACCAATCTCATCGAGGAACAGCACACCGCCTTCGGCCTGGCGCAGCAGCCCGGTGCTGCCGTGGCGGCGTGCGCCGGTGAACGCGCCTTCTTCGTAACCGAACAGCTCCGATTCGATCAGGCCCTCGGGCAATGCGGCGCAGTTCACCGCAACGAACGGCCGCCCCGCGCGTGCGCTGCGCGCATGCAGTTCACGTGCGAATACCTCCTTGCCGGTTCCAGTCTCACCCTGCAGCAGTACCGGCAGGCCGGCCTGCAGGACCCGCCCGGCCGCGTCGAGCTGCGCCTGCTGGGCGGCATCGAACAACGGCCCGCGCGGAACCGCTGCGACCAACGGCGTCGCCTGCGGCAGGCGCTGCGCGGGGGCGCCCTGCGCGCGCCGCGTACCGCGCGGCTGGCGCAGCCCGTAGAGGCGACGGCCCTGGCGATCCAGCAGCACGCCATCGTCGGCCAGCCGTGACAGCGGTTGCTCGAACAAGGCTTCGTACGGCGTTCTTCCGATGTCATGGCGCTCCAGCCCGAACAGGGCCAGGCCGGCACGGTTGGCCGCGACCAGGCGCCCGCCGCGGAAGCCCAGCACGCCCTCCCGCGCGCTGCCCAGCAGCACCGGTTGGTGGTGCAGGCGCAACAGCTCGCAGTCGGGCAGCCCATCGGCAAAACCACGGTGCTCGATCTGGGCCACCGCCTGCCGCACCAGGGCCAGTGCGTGCAGATGGGGCAGGCGCGCGTCGCCGGATACGTCCAGCACCCCCAGGCATTGCCCGTGCGGGTCCATGATCGGTACCGCCGAGCAGGTGAGGATGCCGTGCGGGGCGAAGTAGTGTTCGCCACCCCGTACCTGCAGCGCACGGCCTTCCACCAGCGCGGTGCCGATCGCGTTGGTGCCCACGCTGGTTTCGTCCCAGCGCACGCCCGGCATCAGCGCCACACGGCCGGCCTTGTCCAGGAAGCCGGTGCTGCCTTCGGCATCCAGGATCCAGCCATCCTCGTCGGTCAGCAGCACGATGCTGCCGCTGTGGGTCATCTCCGCCGCCAAGCCTTCCAGTTCGGGCCGGGCCTGCCGCCACAACCGTTCGCGGCGCTGCCGCAGCTCGCGCAGGCGGCCATCGGTCAGCGGTTCGGCATTGGGTTGCGCGTCCACCAGCAGGCCATGGCGCTGGCAGCGCTGCCACGAGTGCAGGATGGCATCGGGCACCGCGCCCACCGGCGCCGCACCGCGTTCGAAGAAACTGCGCCGGGCACTGCCCAGGCGCGGGTCGGGAGCAAGCGGGGACACCGACAGCCTCCTGTGTCGCATTCTGCGACAGTTGTTTCAGGACCTGTTCCGATTAACAGCACATCGCGCGCCAGCCCGCAAGGAAGGCCGCTGCTGCAGCGCCGCAGCCGCGCGCCTCACGCGCAGGCGGGGCAGCGCAGGACCTCGTGACGCGCCGCAGCACGCCACAGTTGGCACCGTCCTTGCGCCAGCACGGGCACTACGCCAACCCGTTGGGAGCCCCGCATGAACGCCGTACCGTCCACCCGTCCGCATGCCACCGACCCGCGTTCGATCTTCAAGCCGCGCTACGGCAACTACATCGGCGGCGACTGGGTCGCGCCGCGCAGCGGCCAGTACTTCGACAACACCTCGCCGGTGAACGGCCAGGTGTTCACCGAAGTGGCCCGCTCCAAGGCCGAGGATGTCGAGGCGGCGCTGGACGCGGCCCACGCCGCCCGGGAGGGCTGGGGCCGCACCCCGGTGGCCCAGCGCGCGCTGGTGCTGAACCGCATTGCCGACCGCATCGAGCAGAACCTGGAACTGCTGGCGCACGCCGAAACCTGGGACAACGGCAAGCCGATCCGCGAAACGCTCAACGCCGACCTGCCGCTCATGGTCGATCACTTCCGCTACTTCGCCGGTGCCCTGCGCGCGCAGGAAGGCAGCCTGTCCGAGATCGATGCGGACACCGTGGCCTACCACTTCCACGAACCGCTCGGTGTGGTCGGGCAGATCATTCCGTGGAACTTCCCGCTGCTGATGGCGGCGTGGAAGCTGGCGCCGGCGCTGGCCGCCGGCAACTGCGTGGTGCTCAAGCCCGCCGAGCAGACCCCGGCCTCGATCCTGGTGCTGATGGAAGTGATCGGCGATCTGTTGCCGCCGGGCGTGCTGAACGTGGTCAACGGCTTCGGCCTGGAAGCGGGCAAGCCGCTGGCCAGCAACCCGCGCATCGCCAAGATCGCCTTCACCGGTGAAACCACCACCGGCCGCCTGATCATGCAGTACGCCAGCCAGAACCTGATTCCCGTCACCCTGGAGCTGGGCGGCAAGTCGCCCAACATTTTCTTCGCCGATGTGATGGCCGAAGACGATGATTTCCTCGACAAGGCGGTGGAAGGCTTCGTGATGTTCGCGCTGAACCAGGGTGAGGTCTGCACCTGCCCCTCGCGCGCACTGGTGCAGGAATCGATCTACGAGACGTTCATCGAACGCGTGCTGGCGCGCGTGGCGGCGATCGTCCAGGGTGACCCGCTGGACCCGAACACGATGATCGGCGCGCAGGCATCGAGCGAGCAGCTGGAAAAGATCCTGTCCTACATCGATATCGGCCGCCAGGAGGGCGCCGAAGTGCTGATCGGCGGCGAGCGCAACACGCTGCAGGGTGACCTGGCCGGCGGCTTCTACGTGAAGCCCACCGTGTTCAAGGGCCACAATCGCATGCGCATCTTCCAGGAAGAAATCTTCGGGCCGGTGGTGGCGGTGACCACCTTCAAGACCGAAGAAGAGGCCCTGCAGATCGCCAACGACACGCTGTACGGCCTGGGTGCGGGCGTGTGGAGCCGCGATGCGGCGCGCCTGTACCGGGTCGGGCGCGCGATCCAGGCCGGGCGGGTGTGGACCAACTGCTACCACGCCTATCCCGCGCACGCGGCCTTCGGCGGCTACAAGCAGTCGGGCATCGGCCGCGAAAACCACAAGATGATGCTCGACCACTACCAGCAGACCAAGAACCTGCTGGTGAGCTACGCGCCGAAGAAGCTGGGTTTCTTCTGAAGTTTGATCGTGATCAAGGCGCCGGTTCGCCGCCGGCGCCATTCTGTCCGCAAGCGCACTACGGAGATCCATGCATGAACAGAACCATGAAGGCCGCCGTTGTCCGTGAGTTCGGCAAGCCGCTGGTCATCGAAGAAGTGGTGGTACCGCGCCCGGGGGCGGGCGAGGTACTGGTCAAGATCGAGGCCTGTGGCGTCTGCCATACCGACCTGCACGCCGCCGAGGGCGACTGGCCGGTGAAACCGAACCCGCCGTTCATCCCCGGCCACGAGGGCGTGGGGCACGTCGTGGCCGTGGGCGGCGGGGTCGGCCACATCAAGGAAGGTGACCGGGTCGGCATCCCCTGGTTGTACTCGGCGTGTGGCCATTGCGAACACTGCCTGGGCGGCTGGGAAACGCTGTGCGAAACACAGCGCAACACCGGCTATTCGGTCAACGGCGGTTTCGCCGAGTACGCACTGGCCGATGCCAACTATGTCGGCCTGCTTCCCAAGGGAGTGGGCTTCGTGGAGATCGCACCGGTGCTGTGCGCCGGGGTGACCGTCTACAAGGGCCTGAAAGTGACCGACACCAAGCCCGGCGACTGGGTGGTGATTTCCGGCGTCGGCGGCCTGGGCCACATGGCCGTGCAGTACGCCCGCGCCATGGGCCTGAACGTGGCGGCCGTGGACGTGGACGATGCCAAGCTGAAGCTTGCCGAGCGCCTTGGCGCGCAGGTGACGGTGAATGCGCGCACCACCGATCCGGCCGCGTTCCTGAAGAAGGAAATCGGCGGCGCGCACGGTGCACTGGTCACCGCAGTGTCGCCCAAGGCGTTCGAGCAGGCGCTGGGCATGGTTCGCCGCGGCGGCACGGTGTCGTTGAACGGGCTGCCGCCGGGCAACTTCCCGCTGGATATCTTCGGCATGGTGCTCAACGGGGTGACCGTGCGCGGTTCCATCGTCGGCACCCGCCTGGACCTGCAGGAATCGCTGCTGTTCGCTGCCGAGGGCAAGGTGGCGGCGACGGTCAGCACCGACCGCCTGGAGAACGTCAACGACGTGTTCGCGCGCATGCACGCGGGCACCATTGAAGGCCGCGTGGTGCTGGACTTCGCCGCCTGACCCTCCCGCGCACGGCTGCCGCGCCCGTCCCCCTCTCCCACGGGCGCGGCAGGCGTGCAAAGGGGTCGGATCCCTCTGCCACTGGCAGAGGGCTCTGACCCGCAACGAGACTCCCATGAACGACCTTCCGCCACAGGTCACCGCCACCCTGGCCGCACTGCAGCTGATCGAGCGGCTGCACGCGCGCCACGGCCCGCTGCTGTTCCATCAATCCGGTGGCTGCTGCGATGGCTCTTCGCCGATGTGCTTTGCGCAGGGCGATTTCATCGTGGGCGACCGTGACGTCTGCCTGGGTGAGATCGGCGGCGCGCCGTTTCACATCAGCCCTTCGCAGTTCGAATACTGGAAGCACACACAGCTGATCATCGACGTGGTGCCCGGGCGGGGCGGCATGTTTTCGCTGGAAAACGGCGAGGGCGTGCGCTTCCTGGTGCGCTCGCGCTTGTTCAGCGAGGAAGAGTTCGCCGCCTTGCAGGCCGCCGGCAAGGCATGACCCGCCGCGCCGTACAATGCGTGCATGCCTGCCCTGCTCAAAACCATCTTCCTGTCCTTCGTCGCCCTGATCGGTGCGCTGCTTGCCCTGGCCCTGGTCAGCAGCGCCGGTGGCTGGCTGCCGTCGTTGTTCGGCCTGCACCCGGGCAGCGAAGCGCAGCTGGGCTGGGACCTGGCCTTCAGCGTGCTGGGCGGCATCGCCGCCATTGCCTTCGCCACCTACTACGCGCCGTGCTGGCCGCGCGCGCACGGCACGTCGGTGTGGCTGCTGCTGGTGCTCGGTGCCGGTTACGGTCTGTGGCTGATGGGCGGCGATTTCCCACGCTGGTTCGCGGTTTCCCTGCTGCTGTCACTGCCGGTGCAACTGCTGCTGGGCTGGTGGTTCGGGCGCCGTCCGTCGCGCAGCGCAACACAGGCTTAACATTTCCCCCCTAGGCTCGGTGCCCGCCGAACGTCGGCAACGCGGCGCAGGGGCCTGCACCCACGGATAAAGGGGCAGGCGCGGCGTAAGACACCACAGGGAACCGGGAAATCATCCGATGCGTCACCAGATCCGGGAAGCCGCCGTTGCGGCTCCCCATGCGAAGCTTTTGTCCCGCGCCGTGCATGCGGTGCTGATCGGCGGCCTGGCCGTGCTGCCCATCGACGCGATGGCCGAAGAGGCCGCCGATGGCGATACCCGCCAGCAGCTGCAGCAGTTGGACACGGTGACCGTGACCGGCAGCTACGCCAAGAGCCTTGAGAAGGCCGTCGACCTCAAGCGCGCCAACATCGGTTTCTCCGATTCGATCGTGGCCACCGACGTGGCCGATTTCCCCGAACAGAACCTGGCCGAAGCGCTGCAGCGCATGCCCGGTGTCACCATCGAACGCAACAAGGGCCTGGGCAGCAAGGTCAGCGTGCGCGGCCTGCCCAGCGAGTTCACCCTGGTGTCGATCAACAACCTGGCCACGGCCTCCGGCAGCGGTGGGCGTGATGTGCAGTTCGACATCTTCGCCGCCGACGTGGTGCAGACGGTGACGGTGCAGAAGTCGCCGACCGCGGCCGACGAGGAAGGTGGCATCGCCGGTTCGGTCTATATCGAAACCGCCAAGCCGTTCGACTATGCCGAACCGAAGTTCAGTGCCTCGGCCGAAGCTTCGCACAACTCGATCAACGGCAAGATCGATCCGAAGATCTCGTTCCTGGCCAGCGACACCTGGGGCGACTGGGGTGGCCTGGTGTCGTTCTCCAAGGCCAAGCGCACGAACCGTACTGATTCCAACTCGGGCATCAACTTCCGGCCGATGGGGCGCTTCCTGGAGGCGTCAGGCACGCGCGGCGCGCAGGCCGCGGCGGTGCTGGCGCGCGATGCGGGCATCATCGTGCAGGACCGCATGGACAAGGATGAAACCAGCCGCATCATCTTCCAGGACAAGGTCGGCGACCGCGTCTATCTGAACGAACAGGACCAGTGGGGCGCCACCGCATCGCTGCAGTTCAAGCCCAGCGATACGTTCTCGCTCAGCTTCGATGCCATGTTCGGTGGCTACGACACGCATGAGGACGAGTACGATGCGGCCGCCTATTCGGCCTCCAGCCGCAGCACGCTCGACACCATCCACGACTACGACAGCGACACCCTGTCGGCCTATGGCATCACCGTGCTGAAGGATGTGTCCTACACCGCCACCCAGCACGAGATCCTCAGCAAGGAACGCAGCGCCAACACCGACTATCGCCAGTTCAGCAGCAAACTGGACTGGAAGGTGGGCGGCTGGGATATCGACGCGCTGGTCGGCTATTCCGGCGCGCGCAAGGATTCGGACTACGCCAACCTGAAGCATGTGGCCTATGCGCCCTCGCGCACGCGCTGGACCGCCGACGGCGGTGAGACCGTGCCCAGTGCAGCCTCCAACGGTTTCAACATGTATGCCTCGCCGGAAAAGTACCTGTTCGAGGCCTACGAAACCGAAGTGGAGAACGTGAAGGATGACAAGTACGCCGCGCAGCTCGACCTGCGCCGGCAGCTCAACCTGGCGTTCTTCCCCGCGCTCAACGCCGTGCAGTTCGGCGCGCGCTATACCGACAAGACCAAGGAACGCGCGTTCGGCAGCGGCAAGATCCAGGGCCCCAGCGCCGGCAGCGTGGCCTGGGTGAACACCCGCACCCTGGCCGACAGCAACCCGACCTGGATCAGCCAGCTGGCGCCGGGCGGTGGCTATCGCCCCAGCGATCTGGATTGGCAGCAGGTGTCCAACGCCTACGCACGTGCGACGTTCCGCTACCCCGGCTACAGCACGCCGATTGATCCAGGCCAGTACTACGAAGTGAAGGAGAAGACCCTGGCGCTGTACGCCATGGCCGATTTCTACTTCGATATCGGCCGGGTGCCGGTGTATGCCAACCTGGGTGTGCGCTCGATCGACACCGATGTGGATTCGGCCGGCTTCCACCCGGTGCAGAACGCCGATGGCAGCAACGGCTACACGCCCACGCCGATTTCCAGCAGCGGCGATTACAGCGATGTGCTGCCCAGTTTCAACATGACCGCCGAGATTGCCGATGGCCTGGTGCTGCGCGGTGCCGCATCGGAAACGCTGATGCGCCCGTCGCTGACCGACATCGCCTACCGCCGCACGGTCAGCTGGAGCAGCTTCCGCTTCATGGACGGCAACCCGGCACTGAAGCCGACCACCGCCCGGCAGTGGGAAGTGGGCGTTGAGAAGTACCTGCAGAACGGCGGGCTGCTGGCCGCATCGTACTTCTCCAAGAAAATCGATGGCGTGGTGCGGCAGTCGCTGACCGGCATCGTGCCCGGCGTGGAGAAGCTCAATGCCAACGGCTCGCTGGACGGCTACTACGACTTCGAGGTCTACCAGCCGGTCAATGCGGACGGTTCCTACAAGGTGACCGGCGTGGAGCTGGTGGCGCAGCTGCCGTTGTCGATGCTGCACCCCGCGCTGGAAGGCTGGGGCATCAATGCCAACTACACCCAGCTGGACAACTCGTTGACCGGCGCGTCGGACCTGGACATTCCCACGCCGCCGGAAGGCCTGGCCGAGAAGGCGTACAACTTCACCCTGTACTACGAGAACGATCGCTTCAGCGCGCGCGCCTCGTACAACTACAAGGACAAGTACGTCGAGTACATCCACCTGAACATGTACCCGGTCTACCGCGATGCCTATGGCCAGCTGGACGCCTCCATCGGCCTGCGCCTGAACGACACCTGGAAGGTGAACCTGGAAGCGATCAACCTGCTGGATGAAAAGACCAGCGGTTATACGATCAACAAGGCCTTCCCCACCCAGTACGAGTTCTCCGGGCGCCGGGTGACCTTCGGCATCCGCGCGGACTTCTGATCGGCGCAGCAGTGATCTGGTAGCGCCGGGCCGTGCCCGGCGACACGCAACGTATCCGCGCTGCGCGCTCGCCGGGCGTGGCCCGGCGCTACCGATTACCGCGCGGCAATACCTGCTGCAACCGTTCGATGCCCTGCCAGGGGTCGGCTTTCAGCCGCTTCGCCCGGGCCAAGGCCTTGGCCATCGGGAAGGCATCGGCAGCACTCACCCGCGCCAGCTCGTCCCAGCGCAGCGGTACGGCGACGCCGGCGCTGTCGCGTGCCCGCAGCGACCACGAGCACACGCTGGTGGCACCGCGGGTATTGCGCAGCCAGTCAATGAAGATCACGCCGCTGCGCTTGGCCTTGCTCATCGTCGCCACGTAGCGCTCAGGCTGTTCCAGCGCCATCGCCTGCGCGAAGGCCTCGCAGAATGCCTTGGCCTGTTCCCAATCGGCTTTCGGCTGCAATGGCACCACCACGTGCACGCCCTTGCCACCGGACAACCGCACGAAGCTCTGCAGGCCGACCTGCAGCAGGCGGTCGCGCACATCGCGGGCACCCGTCTTTACCTGCGCCCAGGACACACCGTCGCCGGGGTCCAGGTCGAACACCAGCCGGTCCGGATGCTCGGGATCATCCACCGTCGCGCCCCACGGATGCAGCTCCAGCGTGTTCATCTGCACCAGCTGCAGCAAACCGCGCGCATCGTCGATATAGACGTAGTCCTCGCGCCCGCTCTTCTGCTGCAGCGGCACGGCATGCACCGCATCGCCCAGGCCCGGTCCGTGGTGCTTCTGGAAGAAGCAGGCCTTGCCGACGCCGTCCGGACAACGCAGCAGTGACAGCGGGCGAGCGGCAATCTCCGGCAGGATCCAGCGCGCCATCTGCCGGTAGTAGTCGGCCACATCCCCCTTGCTGGCCTTCTGCCGCGGGTACACCACCCGTTCGGGATGGCTGATGGCTACCGCAGTGTCATCGCGCCCCGCAGCGGGCTGTGCCACGCCCAGGTCCTGCTTTCCCTTGTCGCTGCGCAGGCGCTTGAAGCTGGCCTGGCGCAGCAGCCCTTCCTTGCCCCAGCCACGGAAGGCGACCTCGGCCACCACCTGCGGCTTCACCCAGCGCACGCTGGACGCTCGCAACGGGACATGGGCCGGCAGTTCCAGCACCGGCGTCTTCACCGCCAAGGGCGCCAGCACGCTGCCCAGCCTCTTCAGGCTTGCATCGTCGAAACCAGTGCCGACCCGCCCCACATAGCGCAGGCCACCGCCATCGGGCGTGGCCAGCAGCAGCGAACCGAAGCCGACCCGGCTGCCCTTGGGTGCGGTGTGTCCGACGATGACGAACTCGTCGCTGTCTTCATGCTTCACCTTCACCCAGCTGCGCGCGCGGGTGTTCACGTAGGGCGCGTCCACCTGCTTGCTGACGATGCCCTCGAAGCCGGCGTCGCCACTGGCGGCGAACACCGCCGGCCCGTGGTCGAGCACGTGCTCGCTGAAGGCCAACGTGCCCGGTTCCGTCCCGATCAGCTGCTTCAGCAAGGCCTTGCGTTCGACCAGTGGCGCACGACTGATGTCCACGCCGGCCACCCCGGGCAGGTCGAACACGATGTAGCGCAGCGGCTGCTTCGAACTGCCATCGATCACTCGCTGCAGGGCGGCGAAGTCGCTGCGTCCCTGTGCATCGAGCACCACCAGCTCGCCATCCAGGCGCGCATCGCGCACCGGCAGCGCGCGCACGGCCTGGGTGACTTCGGGGAAGTCGGCGGTCCAGTCCAGGCCATTGCGCGAGCGCAGTTTCACCTCGCCCTCGTGCAGGTCGGCCAGCAAGCGATAGCCATCCCACTTGATCTCATGCAGCCAGCGCTCGCCGTCGGGCGCGCTGTCGCGGTGGTCGGTCAGCTGCGGCTTGAAGCCGCGCGGGTATGCATGATCACGTGCACCGGCCAGCTTCAGCGCGCGCGCGTGCCAGCGTGCATCAGCCTTGCGTGGCGCGTTGCGTGTCGTGCCGCGCGTGCGGGCCACCGCGCGCGCTGGCGTGGCTTCCTGCAGCAGATCATCGGCCTCCGCATCGCGTGCCTGCGCATCATCGCGCTTGATCAGCAGCCACTGCACCTGGCGCCCCTTCATGGCCGTGCGCACCAGCTTCCAGCCGCCAGCCAAGCGCTGCCCGTGCAGCACGAAGTCGATCTTGCCGTCGGCCAGGGCCTGCAGCGGATCGCCTTCGCAGGCCCAACTGCCGTGGTCGAATACCTGCACATGGCCCGCGCCATAGTGGCCTTCGGGAATGTCGCCCTCGAAACCGGCATAGGAAAGCGGATGATCTTCCACCTCCACCGCCAGGCGCTTCTCGCCCACGCGCAGCGACGGGCCCTTGGGCACCGCCCAGCTCTTCAGCACGCCATCCATCTCCAGACGGAAGTCGTAGTGGCGGGAGCTGGCGTGGTGCAGCTGGATGACGAACTGCGGGCGCCGCTTCGGGTTGCCGGCCGCCGGGGCATCGTCGGGCTCGGGTGTCTGCCCGCTGCCCCCGCCCAGGCGGCGCTTGCGGCGGTACTGGTGCAGGGACACGGCTCAGCCTGCCTTGCGGTGCGGCGCGGCCTTCTTCGTTGCCTTGCCGGTCTTGGCAGCGGTTTTCGCGGTCGCCTTCTTCGCCTTGCTGGCCTTCTTCGCTGGCGCCTTGCGTGCGGCGGTTTTCTTCGCCGGCGTGCGCGTATTCGCATCCAGGCTCTTCTGCAGCAGCGCCATGAAGTCCACCACGTTGGTGGTGGCGTCCTCGCGCGGTTCCGGCTCTTCTTCCACCCGGGTGGTACCGCCCTTGGACTTGATGCGCTTGTTCAGCACCTGCTGCAGGCGCTCGCGGAATTCATCGTGGTACTGCGAGGGGTCCCAGTCGGCGGCCATCGATTCGATCAACTGGCCGGCCATCGCCGTTTCCTTGGCGGTGATGCGGTAGTCGGCCAGGCTGCCGGTGGGCAGCTTGTAATCTTCCGGATCGACCAGTTCCTGCGGATAGCGCAGGATCATCAGCACCAGCGCATGGCCCTGCGGCATCACCGCGCACAGGTACTCTCGGGTGCGCACCACGACCCGCGCAATGCCGGCCTTGCCGGTGTCGCGCAGGGTTTCACGCAGCAGTACGTAGCCCTTCTCCGCTTTCTTTCCAGGCAGCAGCAGATAGGGCTTCTCGTAGTAGCGTGGATCGATGGCGTTGGCATCGACGAAGGTTTCCACTTCCACGGTTTCGTGGCTTTCCGGTGCCGCCGAGCGGATATCGCCTTCTTCCAGCACGACATAGCTGCCCTTGTCGTACTCGTAGGCTTTGACGATGTCCTTCCACGGCACTTCTTCGCCGGTATCGGCGTTGACCCGCTCGAAGCGGATCGGCTTTCGATCCCGTGAATCCAGCATGCGGAACTGCAGGTCGACCTTGCGTTCACCGGACATCAGCGACACCGGCACGTTCAGCAGGCCGAAGGAAAGGGTTCCGGTCCAGATCGGGCGGGCCATGGCACGCACCTGCGTAGCGGCGGGGCGCACAGCTTCTGTCGGCCGCCGTGAAACAGCCGTGTCGGGGCCGTGCAGGGCGGGTGGTGCAGGTACGCGGGCGCGCGGCGCTGCATCACTGCAGCAATGGCCGCACCGCTGCCGTCGGAATGTGGTCCAGCGCGCGCCAGGCGTCTTCCACCACCGGGCGCGCCTGCGCCCAACCCATGCGCGACTGCCCGCGCATCTGTTCCCAGTGCTCGGCCAGTTCCTCGCAGGTGTCGGCGGCATCGCCGCGCGGCCAGTCGGCGGCGTGGGTGGTCAACGCAAAGGCGTACACCGGGCACAGGTCACGCCAGTTGCGGTGGCCGTGGGCACGGCGGGTCTCGTAGTCGTTCAGCATGTACTGCAGGTAGTCCTGCGCCACGGCCTGCGGATCTTCATGGCGACGGCTGCGACGTTGCGCCGGGCG
Source organism: Stenotrophomonas sp. SAU14A_NAIMI4_8 (assembly GCF_003086695.1). Classification (NCBI taxonomy): domain Bacteria; kingdom Pseudomonadati; phylum Pseudomonadota; class Gammaproteobacteria; order Lysobacterales; family Lysobacteraceae; genus Stenotrophomonas; species Stenotrophomonas sp. SAU14A_NAIMI4_8. The sequence continues at coordinate 29,312 of NZ_CP025999.1, read as the reverse complement.
CGGCGCGGCCGGGTCCAGCAGGGCGTTGAACACGGACGGGGCGGGGCGTTCAAGACGGGGCATGGCCGGCTCCTGCAGCGAGGCGGGAGGGCAGGAATACCGGCGGTGCCGTTATCCAGCCGTGACAGATATGTTCATGACGCCGGGTTCGCGGTTCCTTTACCCGCGCGGCGCTGTAGTGGACGCCCCGTCCGCGGAGCACGCCCATGTCCAGCCGAGATCCCCTGCGCCAGACCCACACCCCGGTTCCGGGCGAACAACGTGCCAAGCATGATCTGGCCGATGCCGAGGACCGCGGCGCCGGCATGCCTGCCGAGCACGTGGACGCCCTGCCCGTGGTCCACCACCCTGAACAGGCGGCGCAGGACCGCAAGGACTGTGGCGACCGCCACCGCGGCGGACAGGAGAGCCCGCTCAAGCGCCGCGAACGCAAGCAGCACGCCAGCGACAACCAGGACCAGGCACTGGAAGAGACCTTCCCGGCCAGCGACCCGACCTCGCCGTTCGTACCGGCCAAGGCGCCGGATTGAGCGGGATAGAGTCGAGCGTGCTCGACTGCCCTTGGTAGAGTCGAGCTTGCTCGACTGCTTCCAGGCGGCCGAGCATGGCTCGGCTCTACAGAAGCCAGTCGAGCAAGCTCGACTCTACCGGGGCGTGGTCGGCAAGGTGATGCGCACGCACAGCCCGCGCCCCGCCTCGCCGTCTTCCAGCAGCAGTTCCCCGCCGTGTGCCTGCACCACGGCCACGGCAATGCTCAGGCCCAGCCCCGTACCGCCGTGCCGCGCGCTGCGCGAGGCTTCCAGGCGCTGGAACGGCTGCAGCATGCGTGCGCGTTGTTCGGCAGGAATGCCTGGCCCTTCATCGACAATGCGGATGTGGATGGCCCGAGCATCGCTCCAGGCCTTTACCCAGGCGCCGCCGCCATAGCGCCCGGCGTTGTCCAGCAGGTTGGCCAGCGCGCGCTTCAGGCTGCGCGGGAAGCCGCGGTAGGCCGCGCCCACCTGTCCCTGCAGCTGTACCGCATGCCCGGCCTCGCGTGCATCGTCCACCACCGTGCGCAGCAGCGCGTTGATATCCAGCGGCTCGCGTTCGCCGCGCAGCTGGGTGGCGCTGCTGTAGTCCAGGATCGAATCCACCAGCTCCTGCATGTCGTCCAGATCGGCACGCCAGCGCGTGCGCGCGCTTTCATCGGCCAGCAGTTCGGTACGCAGGCGCAGCCGGGTCAACGGCGAACGCAGGTCGTGCGATACCGCGGCCAGCAGTTCCTCGCGCGCCTGCGCGGCCTGCTGCAGCTGCTGCTGCATCTGGTTGAAGGCCTGCGCGGCCTGGCGCACTTCGCGCGGCCCCTCCAGCGGTAGCGGCGGTGCATGCAGGTTGTGGCCCAGCGCCTGCGCGGCGGCGCCCAGGCGGGTGAGCGGGCGGGTCAGCCAGCGCACCACCAGCAGGGCCAGCAGCACGATCAGCAAGGTGCGCAGCCCATAGATGCGCAGCAGGTAGTCGCTCAGGGCGTGGCCCGGCTCCAGCTGCAGGCCGGCCTGGCCTTCGCGCACGTCGAACTGCAGCCAGCGGCCGGTGCTGCTGCGCACCCGCAACTGGAACTGCCCGGCCACGTGGCGGGCCGACAGCGCCTTGTCGTCCTCGCGTCCCTGCCCGTCGTACAAGCGCAGGTGCTGCAGGTGCAGTTCGCGCGGCGCGCCCAGTTCGCTGGCCAGTGCGGCCTGCAGCAGGTGTTCGACCGCCCGGTCACGCGCACGCAGCGGCACCGGGCCACCGTCGTCGACCGCGTGCACGGTCAGGTCGGCGGTGGACAGCAACGCGGGGTCGGCACCGGCCAGGGGCGATCCCGGCGCTTCCAGCAGGCGCAGGCTCTGCGCGACGTGGGCGGCGGCCAGCCGTGCGGGAATCTCGGCCACGCGCTCGTAGCGGGCGTCATGCCAGATCGTGCCGGTCAGCAGCTGGGCCAGCAGCATGCCGGCCACCAGCACCAGCACCAGGCGGCCGTACAGGGTGCGCGGCCAGCCCTGGCGCGGCTCAGCCATCGGCGTGCACCGGCCCGGCCAGGCAGTAGCCACGGTGGCGCACGGTACGGATCAGCAGCGGCGCGCGGCTGTCGTGTTCCAGCATCTGCCGCAGCCGGCTGATGCACATGTCGATGCTGCGATCACTGGGCAGGCGGTCGCGCCCATAGACCTGTTCCACCAGGTAATCGCGTTCCAGCACTTCATCGGGGTGGCGCAGGAACAGCTGCAGCGCAATGAAATCCGTCTCGCCCAGCAGGTGGCGGCGGCCATCGTCGGCCTGCAGCTGGTGGGTGCGCGTGTCCAGGCTCCAGCCGGCAAAGCGCAGCCGCGTAGCCAGCGCCGCCGGTTGCGCCCGCCGCAGCACGGCCTGCAGCCGCAGCAGCAGCTCGCGCGGGTCGAACGGCTTGGCCACGTAGTCATCGGCGCCGTGTTCCAGCCCCAAGATACGGTCGGCCGCGCGCCCGCGTGCGGTCAGCATGATCACCGGCAGCGCCGTGCGCGCACGCAGCTGCTGGCACAGAGCCAGGCCATCCTCGCCCGGCAGCATCAGGTCCAGCACCACCGCGTCGAAGCGCTGGCGATCCAGGGCTGCCCACATGGCCATCCCTTCGGCGGCAGTATCGGTGTGCAGGCCGTGCCGGCCCAGGTATTCGGCCAGCAGCGCGCCGATTTCCGGATCGTCATCGACGATCAGGATGCGCGCAGTGGCAGCGGCGTTGTCAGTCATTGCTGCATCTTCCCAGAAGCGGCGGCGCCCCGCAGTGCAGGCGCCGCCGTCGGTGGGATCAGAAGCGCGCACGCACGCTGAAGGTGGTGCTGCGCGGTTCGCCGAAGATCAACCCGTCGTAGAAGCCGTACTGGGTGTAGTAGGTCTTGTCGGTCAGGTTGTTCACGTTCACCGCCAGCTGCACGGTATCGGTCAGGGCATAGCGCGCCATCAGGTTCACCAGGGTGTAGCCGCCCATCGGCAGGTTGCTGGCGTCGTAGCGCCCACCGCCCAGCGGGCGGCCGGGGTTGGTCGACATCACCGTGCCGCTCTGCACCGACAGGCCACCGCCAATGGTCAGCTTCGACAATGCACCGGGCAGGGTCCAGGTGGTGTTCAAGCGCAGCAGGTGGCGCGGGTCCTGCTGGTAGGACAGGCCATCGACCTGCAGCCAGGTGTAGCCGGCATAGACGTTCCAGCCTTGGGCCAGGCGGCCGCTGATTTCCAGGTCGGCACCCTTGGACTTCACCCCATCCACCGCGCGGTAGATGGTCAGGCCGGTGTCCGGATGCACCTCGCCGGTGCTTTCTGCCACGTTGTTCTGCTCATTGCGGAACAGGGCCAGCGCTGCGTTCAGTGCGCCGTCGGCCCATTCGCCCTTGATGCCGGCCTCGTAGCTCTTGCCGGTCACCGGATCGAGCAGGGTGTCGTTGGCATCGCGCACGTTGCCCTGCGGGCTGAACACATCGGTGTAGCTCACATACGCCGAATAGTTCGCCGCGAAGTCCCAGACCAGGCCGGCATACGGGGTGACCACCTGCTGTTCGCCACTGGCCGCGCCACGGGTGCGCACGTCGGCCTGGGTGTAGGTCTGGGTATAGGTCTTGTAGTTGCTCACCCGCGTGCCCAGCACCAGCGACAGCGGGTCGGCCAGGCTGAAACGACCGGCCAGGTAGCCGCCCAGGTTCTCGGTGATGGTCTTGCTGCGTGCGGGCGTGCGGAAGGTTTCAAAGCCGGCGTAGCTGCCATCCCAGCTGCGCCAATCGGCGATCGGCAGGCCCACGGCGCGGTACTGGCAGCCGCTCCACGGCGCCACGCCGGCAATGGTGCAGTTGCCCAGCGCGGCGCTGAAGCTGTAGTCGGTGATCTCGCTGCGGTAGCCGTTGAAGCCCACCATCAGCTGGTGCTCGCGACCGAACAGCTGCAGCGGGCCGCTGGCGCTGATGTCCAGGTTGTCGCGGCGGGTTTCCGATTCGCTGTGGATGGCGTTGAGGAAGGCGCCGCTGCCGTCCGGGTTCCAAAAGCCGGCGAAGCCCTGGTTGCGCGCGGCGTTGTTGACCTTGGCCACGCCGTAGTTGGTGAAGCTTTCACCGCTGTCGTGGGCGAACGCCACGCGCAGCGTCCAGTCCGCGCCCAGCCCCTGTTCCACGCTGCCGAACACGGTGGTGTTGTCCCGCTTGGCCAGGCTCCAGTCGGCGGCAGGGTTGGTGCTGCGCGACAGCTGCGCACGGCTGCCGTCGGCCCACCAGATCGGCACGTTGCTGCCCCAAGACGCGCCGCCGTTGCGGGTTCTTTCGTACTGCACGCCCAGGTTCAGCACGGTGGCGCTGCCCAGGTCGGCCTCGAAGCTGGCCAGTCCGGCCAGGCGCTGGATGTCTTCGCGCTGGCGGAAGGTGTCCGAATCTTCGGCACTGACCACGAAGCGGCTGCGCACGCGACCATCGGCGGTCAGCGGCACGTTCACATCGCCCATCAGGCGGCGCTTGTCATGGCTGCCCAGGGTGAGCGCGGCGGCGCCACCGAAGTCGGCGGTCGGTCGCTTGCGTTCCAGGTAGACCGTGGCCGAGGGATCGCCGGTGCCGCCCAGCAGGCCGTTGGCACCGCGCACCACCTGCACGTGGTCGTACAGATCCATGTTCAGCGCCGCGCCGCCGCCACTGAAGCTGCTGGCACCGTTCACCAGCATGCCGTCCACCTTGAAGTTGCCGATGTCGAAGCCGCGCGCGCGGAAGGTGGTGCGGCCGGCGTTGTCCAGCGAATAGGTGGTGATGCCGGTGGTGCTGGTCAGCACGTCATCGATGGACTCGATCTGCAGATCGTCCATCTGCTGGCGGGTGACGCTGGTGACCGACTGCGGGGTCTGGCGCACGCTCAGGTCCAGGCCGATGGCGGCGCGGCTGACCGGCAGGGTGTAGCTGTCGGCCTGCGACTGGCGGCGCGCGGTCACTTCCAGCCCGTCCAGGGTGGTGGGGTTGGCATCGACCGGGGCCTCGGCATGGGCGGCCAGCGGCAGCGCCAGCGCGACGGCCAGGGCAAGGGCGCGGCGCAGGCCAGGCGCATGCGGGCACGGCAGAACAGCGCGCGGCAGGCCCGCGCGGGTGAGGGCATCGGCAGTCACAGGGGGAGTCCTTATCGGAGATTCAAATGGGATCGATTCCCATTTGCGTCATGATAGCGACGCCGTCCTGTGTTCCTGCGTGTGGGAATGTAAGCGTGTGTAACGGGCCGCGCTGCGCGCTCAGCGCCACGACCACTGCAGGCCGACGCTGGCACGGCGGTCCGGGCCGGGTTCGAAGAAGCGGCCGTTGCCATCGTTGACGATCACCGAGCCGATGTAGCGCTGGTCCAGCAGGTTGTCCAGGCGGGCGAACGCGCGCAGATCGCCACTGGCCAGCGACCAGCGGTGGCCGCCTTCCAGGTTCAGCACGGCGTAGCCGGGCGCGCGTTCGGTGGCCAGATCGTTCACCACCACGTCGCTGCTGGCGGTGCCTTCCAGCGCCCACTGCCAGGCACCAGGCGACCACTGCAGGCGCGCATAGGCCTGCTGGCGGGGCACGCCGGGCAGGCGGCTGCCGGCCCGCACTTCGGTATCGGGCACGCTGCAGCCGCTGCCGGCACAGGCCAGGTAGCCGGACCGCACCTGCGCCTGCAGCCAGGTCCAGGCCACCTGCAGTTCAAGCTGTTCGGCCAGCGTCTGCCGGTACTGCAGTTCCACGCCCTGGCGGCGGGTGCGGCCGATGTTGCGGTAGGTGCTGCGGCCATTGGTGTTGCTGGCCACCGCCAGTTCGTCATCGGTGTCGGCGCGGAACACGCTCACGTCGAACTGGGTGCCGTTCTGCGCATGCCACTTGCTGCCCACTTCCAGGTTGCGGCTGCGCGCGGCGGCCAGGTCCAGCGCCAACCCGGCCTGGCCATCGGCGCGATAGCCGAGTTCGTTGAAGGTGGGGGTCTCGAAACCACGGCCCACTGCCGCATGCAGGCGCCACTGTGGCGTGGCCTCGAAGCTGACCCCGGCCACCGGGGTGGTGGCCTGGTAGCGGCGGCGGCCGCTGTCGTCGGGATTGCGGCCAACGATGTAGTGGTCGTCCGATTCGAAGCGCACCGTGCTGTGGCGCAGCCCGGCCAGCAGCGACCAGCGCGGGCTCCACTGCCACCAGGCCTGGGCGAACTGGTCCACGTTCTGCACGGTGTCGCGCTGGTCGCGGCGCAGCGCACCGCGCACGCCCAGCGTGCTGCCGATGAAGTTCTCGTAACCGGTGCGGTGCTGGCGCTGGCGGTCGGCATTGGCGCCCACCACCACGTCCAGCGGGCGACCGGCCAGATCGCCGCGCCAGCCCCAGCGCGCATCCACGCCGCCGTAATTGCCGTCCAGATCGATCACCCCGCCGGCGTGCAGCGGGTTGGCCTGCGGGCCCGGCGGAATGGCCAGGTACTGGGTCACCTCGCGCTGCCCGCCGTAGCCCATCAGCTGCCAGCGCTGGGCGCCGGTCTCGCGGGTCCAGCGCAGCCCGGCCTGCTGCTGGCTGACCGATTTGCGGGTGTTGTACTGGGTGGCCACCGCGGTGGCCTGGCGCGGATTGGCGGCCACCTGTGCGCGGGTCAGGCCCAGCGGGTCCTGCGCATCGGGCGCGTCCAGTGCGTTCAGCAGCAGCTCCAGGCGGCCACCGGCCAGCTCGCCGCCAATGCGCGCGTTCAACGATTCGCGCCGGGCCCGGCTGTGGTCGCGCCAGCCGTCGGTACGGAAGTGGTTGGCGGCGATGTTGTAGTCGATGCCGCCACTGGCGCCGCGCAGCTGCGCGCCCACGCTCAGGGTGTTGTCGGCCCCGGCATTGACCCGCAGCCGCCAGGGATCACCGGCCTGGCCCTGCGCGCTCCAGACCTGCAGCACGCCACCGGATGAATTGCCGTACAGCGCCGAGAACGGCCCCCGCAGCACCTCGATGCGCTCGGCACCCAGCAGGCTGGCATGCGACAGCTGGCCCTGCCCGTCGGGCATGGTGGCCGGCACGCCATCCACCACCACGCGCACGCCGCGCACGCCGAAGGTGGAACGGGCACCGAAGCCGCGGATCGACAGCTGGGTGTCCTGGGCGAAGTTCTGCCGGTCCCGCGCCAGCAGACCCGGTACGCCGGCCAGCGCCTCGGAAAGCTGGGCACTGGCGCCGCTGCGGTCGTCGTCCACCCAGACCGTGTCCTGGCTGGCCGGCAGCGCGAACGGGTCGATGCCCTGTACCCGTGCGGCCTGCACCTCCACCGTGGGCAGCGCGGTGGTGGTCTGGGCCTGCGCCGCGGCGGCGGCCGGCAGCAGGGCGATCAGCAGGGGCAGGCGGCGACGCGCCACGGGCTCGTTCATTGTTCAGCTTCAACCACGGGGGGAAAACAACACGGCATGGTACGGGCTGCAGCGTGACGATGAGCGCCGCGCCGGTGGCACGCTTTGTTACGATGGGACGGTTGCGGCCGACGGCTGCAACCACGCGACCCGCGCTTCTTCTCCCCCTCATATCGAACGAGTACCGCCGTGTCCTTCTTTGCAAACGTGGAACTGGTCCCGGGCGACCCGATCCTGGGCCTGACCGAGGCGTACAACGCCGACAGCCGCCCGACCAAGGTCAACCTGGGTGTAGGCATCTACTACGACGAAAGCGGCCGCATTCCGCTGCTGCGTGCCGTCAAGCAGATCGAGCAGCAGCTCGCCACCGAAGCAAAACCGCGCGGCTACCTGCCGATCGACGGCCTGCCGGCGTACACCCAGGCCACCCGTGAACTGGTGTTCGGCAAGGACTCGCCGCTGTTGGACGCCGGCCGCGTTGCCACCACCCAGACCGTGGGCGGCAGCGGTGCGCTGCGTGTCGGCGCTGACCTGCTGAAGAAGCTGCTGCCGCACGCCACCATCGCCATCAGCAACCCCAGCTGGGAAAACCACCGCGCAGTGTTCGGTGCGGCCGGTTTCGAGGTGGTGGAATACACCTACTTCGACGCCGCCACCCATGGCGTGAACTTCGACGGCATGCTGGCCGACCTGCAGACGCTGCAGCCGGGCACCGTGGTGCTGCTGCACGCCTGCTGCCACAACCCCACCGGCGCCGACCTCACCGTCAGCCAGTGGAAGCAGGTGGCACAGCTGCTGAAGGACCGCCAGCTGTTCCCCTTCATCGACATGGCCTACCAGGGCTTCGACAAGGGCATCGAGCAGGACGGCGCGGCCGTGCGCATCATCGCCGAAGCCGGCATCGACAGCTTCATCGTCGCCAACTCGTACTCCAAGTCGTTCTCGCTGTACGGCGAACGCGTGGGCGCGCTGTCGGTGGTCGCCCCGACCGCCAACGACGCCAAGGCCGTGCAGTCGCAGATCAAGCGCATCATCCGCACCATCTACTCCAGCCCGTCCACCCACGGTGCCGCGCTGGTGGCCGGTGTGCTCAACAGCCCGGAACTGCGCGCGCTGTGGGAACAGGAACTGACCGAGATGCGCGAGCGCATCCACGCCCTGCGTGGCGGTCTGGTGGAAAAGCTGGCCGCCGCCGGTGCACCGCAGTTCGGTTTCATCAACCAGCAGGCCGGCATGTTCTCCTACTCCGGCCTCAGCCGCGTGCAGGTGGAGCGTCTGCGTGATGAGTTCGGCATCTACGCCGTCGGCACCGGCCGCATCTGCGTGGCCGCACTCAGCCAGAACAACCTGGAATACGTCGCCAAGGCCGTGGCCACCGTCGCCAAGGGCTGAAGCACCGCTGCACTGGTCTGAGAACAAAGGCGCCGAAAGGCGCCTTTGTTTTTGCTCTGCCTTTGCTCCTGCTTTTGCCACACCCTCCGCGCTCGCGGCGAACCCTGAAGCGCAGGGCAAGGCACACCGTGGCCAGGACCGTGAGGCGCATGGATGCGCCGACCGAGCCCCCATGGATGGGTTAATGGCGTGTCCTGGCCACGGTGTGCCTTGCCCTGCGCCTCCATGAAGGAAGGCGCCACCAGCGCAACGCCGTTGTAATCGATTTCCCCTCAAACCAATCACGCACGCGCCGCGCGCAGCAGCGACAATAGCCGTTTCCCCGCTGCCAAGGCCCGCCCGCCATGTCCCGTACTTCGCTGACCCGGTACCTGATTCAAGAACAGCACGCCGGCCGCATCAACGCCGACCTGCGCCAGCTGATCGCCGTGGTCGCCCGCGCCTGCACCAGCATCTCCATCGCCGTCAGCAAGGGCGCCCTCGGCGGCGTACTGGGCGATGCCGGCACCGGCAACGTGCAGGGCGAAGCGCAGAAGAAGCTGGACGTGATCAGCAACGAGATCCTGTTGGAAGCCAACGCCTGGGGCGGCCACCTGGCCGCCTGCGCGTCGGAAGAAATGGACCACAGCCAGCCGGTGCCGGACATCTACCCGCGTGGCGATTTCCTGCTGCTGTTCGATCCCCTCGACGGCAGCTCGAACATCGACGTCAACGTCTCGGTCGGCACCATCTTCTCGGTGCTGCGCTGCCCCACCAATGTCGAACTGCCGGGTGATGATGCCTTCCTGCAACCGGGCAACAAGCAGATTGCCGCCGGCTACTGCATCTACGGGCCCAGCACCCAGCTGGTGCTGACCGTCGGCCATGGCACCCACGCCTTCACCCTGGACCGCGAAACCGGTGAGTTCGTGTTGACCACCGCCAACATGCAGATTCCCGCCGCCACCCAGGAATTTGCCATCAACATGTCCAACCAGCGCCACTGGGAAGCCCCCATGCAGGCCTACGTGGGCGATCTGCTGGCCGGCAAGGAAGGCGCGCGCGGCAAGAACTTCAACATGCGCTGGATCGCCAGCATGGTGGCCGACGTGCACCGCATCCTGACCCGCGGCGGCATCTTCATCTACCCGTGGGACAAGAAGGAACCGGGCAAGGCCGGCAAGCTGCGCCTGATGTACGAAGCCAACCCGATGGGCCTGCTGGTGGAACAGGCCGGCGGCGCCGCGTGGACCGGTCGCGAACGCATCGTCGACATTCAGCCCGAGCATCTGCACCAGCGCGTGCCGGTGTTCCTGGGTTCGCGCGAGGAAGTGGCCGAAGCGGTGCGCTATCACCAGGAGCACGACGCGAAGAGCGTCTGACGGCGGCCATCCCTACAGCGGTCATGGCACAACGATGACATGACCGCAGGGTGACAGCAGCGGCGGCAAACGGCACCATCAGGCCCTTGCCGCCGAAGGAATGTACGCATGCACGAGCCGGGTCCGGTCGATTTCATCGAAGTCATCCACAACGCCGTCCCCAGCGACGTCTGCGCGGCGATCGTTTCCCGCATGCGTGCCAGCCAGCACCTGAAACCGGGCGCAGTGGGCAGTGGCGTGTTCCCGGAACTCAAGCGCAGCAAGGATCTGCGCATCAGTGGCGCGGATGGCTGGAAGGATGTGGACAGCGCACTGCAGCAGGCGGTTTTTGCCGGACTGTTGACTTATCTACGCCGTTATCCACAGGCGTTGATCGCACCGCTGATGTTGCAGATCCAGGACAGCAACGGCCAGCCGCGCCGACTGTCGGCCGAAGATTTCCCCGACATGGCGCAGGAACAGCTGGCCGACCTGGCCCGCACCTGCCTGCGCCCGGGTGCCATCAACCTGCAGTGGTACGCGGCGGGCGAGGGCGGTTACCCGTACTGGCACTGCGAGCTGTACCCGAAGGACCCGCAGGCCGAAACCCTGCACCGGCACGTGCTGTGGACGCTGTACCTCAACGATGAGTTCGAGGAAGGCGAAACCGAATTCCTGTTCCAGGGCCGCAAGATCGCACCGCGCACCGGCAGCCTGCTGATCGCGCCGACAGCATTCACCCATACCCATCGTGGCAATCGGCCGCAGGGTGGGGACAAGTTCATCGCGACGAGTTGGATCCTGTTCCAGAGCGCGCAGAAGCTGTTTGGGGGGTGAATGTCGGGTCTGCTCGACGCGGCGCAATCTGCTTACGCCCCCATCGCTTCGGTCGCTCCTGCACAGCAGGTCGGCTGGCGTTCCACAAATGATGGCGCGGTCAGGACGCATGCACGACGAACCCTGCCCCCACGGGTGTTACATCCGATTACTTTTTCGGGGGATTCGCCTCGTCAAAGGGAGAATCATCGCTCCCCGGTCTTCCCTCCCATGCTCGCAGTTCAGTGATATCCGCGCTGTCGGCCTTGATTGCACGATGGATGCTGACAGGAGCGTCACAGTCTTCCGGCCAATCCAGAGGGCTTGCGAGTGTGAAAGTCGCCTCCAACGAAACCTCGATCCAATTGCGCTCGACTGCATCGATGATTACCTGGCCGGACGCGGCCGTACTGTAGCAGCCACTCTTACCAGCAAAGGCACTCGCCCCCTTGCTGAAGAACACACGCGCCCCCTCATCTCCAATAGCAAGGATTTGCCCAGCGCGGAGCACTCCAGGAAGTACAAGCGTCAGCTTTGAGAAACCCGACCTGTCGGCATTCCAGGCACGCTTGAACTCCCTCACAGCGACTACGGTCTGCGCGCCATCGGAAATTCTGTGGCATGAGAAGGGCAAGCTTCTCGAATCAACTTCAAGGCACGTGTCTTCAATCGATGTCGCATGGTTCACAAAGAGCGCGGATCGATCCGCTGCAGCGGCTGCCGTCGGAAGCCCAGCCAGCATCGCCAACGTAATGGATCGCGCGTGCAATCTACTGAGTACGATCACAGCCAACTCCTTGTAGATCTGGGCATGGGACCCTCATTGCATCGCCCTCCGCAGAAGCTGTTTGGGGCTGACGACTTCGTAGAGTCGAGCTTGCTCGACTGCGCTTTGCTGCGCGCTCAGTCGAGCAAGCTCGACTCTACAGGGCCAGTGCTACGCCCACGGCGATGAGCACGATCACCAGAACGGGCACGACGTAGCGCAGCAGCACGCGGTTCAGGCGCTCGGCCGATTGTTCGTCGTCCTGCACGCGCTGCAGCAGCGTCTGCCGGTCCAGGTAGCAGCGGTCGGTCGCCACGACCTCGACCAGGCCGTCGTCGATCATGTCGTACAGCACCTCTTCCAGCTCCACGTCGAAGGCGGCCAACGGAATCGAGGTCGCCGGCGAAAACGCCTGCCGCTGTTCGAAGTACTCCAGCACCTGGCGATGCTGCGCCTGCATCCAAGGATGGGTGTTGGCAGCGGAAGCGGCGATCGCTGCGGCAAGTGCGCCATCGTTCACGGGCATCTCCTGTCCGGCCCTTCATGGGCCTCGCCCTGATTCTTGGCCGAAGCGGGGCACCGCGTCCACCCCGTAGCGTCGAGCGTGCTCGACTGCTTCTGCTTCGTAGAGTCGAGCTTGCTCGACTGCTTCCAACATCAGTCGAGCAAGCTCGACTCTACCTCGACTGCTTTCAACTTCAGTCGAGCAAGCTCGACTCTACTAAAAGAGCGTTCCTTGCGGCGATTCCTTCTGCGGCGGCAACGGCTTCACGAACCGGCTGCAATCCAGCTTCGGCCAGTGGCTGTTCTGCGTATTGAAGCCCAGCCGCTTCCGCGCCAGTTTGAACCGGTTGTTCAACAGGTCCGCATACACGCCCTGGCCACGCATGCGCGTGCCGAACTGGCTGTCGTAATCCTTGCCGCCGCGCAACTGCTGGATGGTGCTCATCACGTGCGCGGCGCGATCGGGGTGGTGGGTTTCCAGCCAATCGCGGAACAGCGGCGCCACTTCCAGCGGCAGGCGCAGCAGCACGTAGCCGGCGGTACTGGCGCCGGCGTCATGGGCGGCCTCCAGCACGGCCTCCAGCTCGCTGTCGTTGATCCACGGGATCACCGGCGCCACCATCACGCCCACCGGAATGCCGGCCTCGTGCAACCGTTTCATCGCACGCAGGCGCGCATGCGGTGCCGATGCGCGTGGTTCCAGCTTCGCCGAAAGGTGCGGGTCCAGCGAGGTGACCGAGAAATGCACGCTGACGAGGTTTTCCGCCGCCAGCGGTGCCAGCAGATCGATGTCGCGCTCCACCAGCGCGTTCTTGGTGATCAGCGAAAACGGATGCTTCGTTTCCAGCATCACCTCGATCAGCTGGCGGGTGAGCTTCAACTTGCGTTCGATCGGCTGGTAGGCGTCGGTGTTGATGCCCAGCGCGATCGGCTGCGGCACGTAGCCCGGTTTCGCCAGCTCCTTGCGCAACAGCTGCGGCGCGTTGGTCTTGGCGAACAGCTTGGTTTCGAAGTCCAGGCCCGGCGACAGGTTCAGATAGGCGTGCGAGGGCCGCGCGAAACAGTACGAGCAACCGTGCTCGCAGCCGCGGTAGGGGTTCACCGACTGGCTGAAGCCTACATCGGGGGAATTGTTGCGGCTGATGATGCTGCGCGCGGTCTCCGCACGCACTTCGGTGCGCAGGCGGGGGGCGCTGAACTCGTCGCTTTCATCTGGCGCCCAGCCGTCATCGATGGCCTCGCTGACCGTGCTTTCGAAGCGGCCGGCCAAGTGCGAGGTGGAGCCGCGGCCCTTGATGGCGGCGTGGGCCTTGAAAGGCAGGTGCTGCATGTCGCCCTCCGGCCGTTGCTGGGTCGTTAGTATTATTGCTAACCACAGGCGGCGCAAGCGGCGGGAATTCACGTAGCTGTAGGCGTACAGGTGAATCCGGGTGCAGGTTGACCCCAAGGTTATCCACAGGTTCCACGGGGCAGGCGCAGCCGAACGCCGTGGCAATCCAGAAGCCTGGGCCACGGCGGTCTCAACAACTGCGACGGCGCCTTACAGCAGGGCCAGATAGCCCTTCACGGTGGCGTCCAGGCCGTCGTACAAGGCCTCGCCGATCAGCGCATGGCCAATGGACACTTCCAGCACCTGCGGCACGGCCGCCAGGAAGTCGCGCAGGTTGTCCTGCGACAGGTCATGGCCGGCATTCACCCCCAGGCCGACCGCCTGGGCGCGACGTGCGGCGTTGGCGAACAGCTCCAGCATGGCGCGCGCGTCGCCGGCGGCGTGGGCTTCGGCGTAGGGACCGGTGTACAGCTCGATGCGATCGGCGCCAACCGCGGCGGCCTGTTCCAGCAAGGGGTTGCCGGCATCCACGAACAGGCTGACCCGGCAGCCCATGGCTTTCAGCTCGGCCACCAGCGGGCGCAGGCGCTCGCCGTCGCGCTCGAAGTCGAAGCCGTGGTCGGAGGTGATCTGGCCATCGCCATCAGGCACCAGGGTGGCCTGCGCCGGCCGGGTCTGCGCGCACAGCGGCAGCAGACCCGGGTAACCCTCGCGCGGCGGGGCGAAAGGGTTGCCTTCAATGTTGAACTCGACGCCGCGGGCGCGGGTCAGCGTGGACAGCGCCAGGACGTCCTCGGCGGTGATGTGGCGGCGGTCGGGGCGCGGGTGCACGGTAATGCCATGCGCACCGGCATCCAGGCAGGCCTGGGCGGCGCGCACCACGTCCGGTTCGGCACCGCCGCGCGAGTTGCGCAGGACGGCGATCTTGTTGACGTTGACGCTGAGCTGGGTCATGGAACGGAACTACGGGGTCGGGGAAGGGGGATCGTGCGGTTCGCGCGGGGCGTGCCCCTGTAGCGCCTGCTCGCGCAGCCAACGCACCTGTTCGGCGTCGACCAGGGTGGACGGGTCGCGCTGCAGATCGCCGAAGCGGGCCACGTAGCGGCCACGCACCCAGGCCAGCAGGAAGGCCAGCGCCGCCAGCAGCGCCAGCGACATCAGCCCCATGTGCGGGGTCTTCAGGGCGAAGGCGAAGCAGCCCAGCGCCAGCAGCAGGTACAGCCAGTACATGTGCGATCTCCCGCAGGTCAGGCGGCAGTGTAGCGCTGCGTTACAGCAGCGGCGAGGCCAGCCGCGCGAACGCCTCGGGCAGGCGGTGCAGCCACAGCGAACGGGCCGCCTGGTCCTGCACACGGCAGGAGCGGTCGAATTCGGCCTGCAGCAGCTCGGCCAGCGCAGCCACCCGGTCGCGGTCGCTGATCATCATCGACAGCTCGAAATTCAGGCGGAAGCTGCGGTGGTCGAAGTTGGCGCTGCCGACGATGCAGACATCATCGTCGGCAATGAAGGCCTTGGTGTGCAGCATGCGCGGGCCGTATTCGTAGATCTTCACCCCGGCATGCAGCAGTTCGTCGAAGTACGAGCGCGCGGCCTGGGTGACGAACCAGGAATCGCTCATCTTCGGCACCAGCAGGCGCACGTCCAGCCCGCCCAGTGCGGCCGAGGTCAACGCCATGCGCGCCGCTTCGCCGGGCACGAAGTAGGGGGTGACCAGCCAGACCCGTTCGCGTGCTTCCTGTATGGCCGCCACATGCAGGCGGTGGATGGTTTCCCAGCCCGAATCGGGGCCGGACACCAGCACCTGTGCATCGATGCTGCCATCGCCACGCAGCGGCATGTCGGCCGGCCACAGCCGGGCGATGTCGAAGCGCGAAGGTTCCTGGCCGCTGGCGTACAGCCAGTCTTCCACGAACACCAGCTGCAGGCTGCGCACCACGTGGCCGGCAATGCGCATGTGCAGATCGCGGTAGGCGTTGGGGTTGCGGCTCTCGTCTTCTTCGTCGGTGATGTTGATGCCACCGGTGAAGGCCAGGCGACCATCCACCAGCACAAGCTTGCGGTGCGTGCGCAGGTTCAACCACGGCCGTTTGAAGGGTTTCAGCAGCTGCCGCGGATGGAACCAGATGGCCTCGCCGCCGGCATCCAGCAGCGGCTGCAGGAAGCGCCGCGGCAACGACGACGAGCCCACCGCATCGAGCAGCAGGCGCACCTGCACGCCGGCCCGTGCACGTTCCACCAGGGCATCGCGCAGCGCGGTACCGGCATGGTCGGGGCTGAAGATGTAGTACTCCAGGTGCACGTGGTCGCGCGCCTCGGCAATGGCCTGCAGCAGGGCGGCATAGGTGGCCGCGCCATCCACCAGCCAGGTCACTTCGGTGGCGGTGCTGGGCGCCAGGCCGGTGGTCGCCTGGGCCACCTTGGCCAGTTCGGTGCAGCCGGCATCGGGCGGACAGACATCGCTGTAGTGCTCCATGCCCGAGCGCGCGCGGCCACGGCGCAGGCGCTGCCGTTTCACCTTCTGTGGGCCCAGCAGGTAGTAGATGAAGAGGCCCAGGTAGGGCAGCAGGGCCAGCGAGAGGATCCAGCTGAGCGTGGCGACCGGTTCGCGCTTCTGCAGCATGATCCAGCCGGCCAGTGCCAGCAGGTAGAGCAGGTAGGCCACGGCCAGGATCGTGCCCAGATGGGCGATGCCATCGAGCCAGACGCGCAGGGAATCGAAGAGGGCGAGCATGCGCCGATGATAGCGGGCGGATGCGTGGTGATGGGGTCAGAGCACCCGGGGTCGGATCCCTTCCCGCAGGGAAGGGCTCTGACCCCACCCCCGAGCAAAAAAAAAGACGCCCCTGTCTCCAGGGGCGTCTGCAGTCGCGTCATGACTGTTGTGCTGCGGTATTGCGTATTACTGCTGCACGAAGCCGATCTTCTTCATCTGAGCATTCTTCGCGGCGGCCAGAACCTTGGCCATCACGTCGTACTCGGAATCCGGGCTTGCATCGATCCGCAGTTCCGGCTGGTTGGTCGGGTCACGCTGGACCTCCTGTTCCATCCGCTGCTGCAGCTCGTGCGTGCTGATCGGGCTGTTGTTCCACGAGACCTGGTTGCTGGCGTCGATCTTCAGTTCGATCGGCGGCGGCGGTTCGACCAGCTGCGGCGGTGGGTTGAGCACGCGCTGCGGCAGGTCCACGGCGATCGGGTACGTCATGATCGGCGCGGTCACGATGAAGATGATCAGCAGAACCAACATCACGTCCACCAGGGGCGTCACGTTGATGTCAGCCATGGGGCCTTTGCCACCACCACTACTGAATGCCATGGCTTATTGCCCCTTTTCTTTGGTAGCGACGAAGCCGACGTCCAGCATGCCCTGTTCCTGAGCGACCTTGGTCATCTCGTTGATGACACGCATCTTGGTGGTGCGGTCACCACGCAGGTTCAGCGGCGGCTGCGGGGTCTGCTGGGCGGCGGTTGCCAGGCGCGACTCGAGAGTCTGCTTGTCGATTTCCTCGTCGTTCCAGTAGATCGAACCGTCTTCCTTGACTGCCAGGGTGATGGGGCCCTTGCGGTCGTTGGTGTCGTCCGGCTTCTGGACCAGATTGGCCTCCGGCAGATCCACCTTGACCTTGTGGGACATCAGGGGCGCCGTGATGATGAAGATGATCAGCAGCACCAGCATCACGTCCACGAGGGGCGTAACGTTGATGTCGGCCATGGGGCCGCCGCTGTTACCACTACTGAAAGCCATAACGGGCTCCGTCTAGATCGTGTTGACTACGTTCTCGCTGGGTACAGCGCGTCGCAATTAGCGGACGCGCGAACCGGTGGCGAAGAAGTCGTGCAGGTCGTGCGCGAAGGTATCGAACTTGCTGATGGTCGCGCTGTTGATCTTGCTGAAGAAGTTGAAGGCGAACACGGCCGGGATTGCGACGAACAGACCGATGGCGGTCATGATCAGTGCTTCACCCACCGGGCCGGCAACGGCGTCGATCGAAGCGGAGCCGGTGGCGCCGATCTTGATCAGCGCGCCGTAGATGCCCCACACGGTACCCAGCAGACCGACGAACGGAGCGGTTGCACCGACGGTGGCCAGCAGGGTCATGCCCGACTGCAGCTTGTTGCTTTCGCGGGTGACGGCCTGGCGCAGGGCGCGGTCGACGAACTCCGAACGGCTCAGGTTTTCACCCAGGCCACCGGTGGCGCCGCCTTCAGCGCGCTGGTGGTGGGCAGCAGCCTGCGCAGCATCCAGGGCGATCTTCGAGAACGGCTCCGAAGCCGGCTGCTCTTCCATCGCACGGATGGCGTCCTGTGCGTTCGGGGTATCCCAGAACAGGCTGACGACGCGATCAGCAGCGCTCTTCAGGCGGGTAGCGCGGAAGATGTTGATGACGGTCCAGTACCAGGACATGGCCGACATGACGACCAGGGTCAGCAGCACGACCCAGGAAACGGCGAAATCACCCGGCTTGGTGGTCATTTCGTGGATCAGGTGCTCGAAGCCCATCTGCGACAGGGCGTTGGACGGATTGCCCCCGGCAGCAGCGGCGATGAAAATTTCCTGCAGCATGACGCTTACCTTTGTTGTGTGTGGTGATAAAGGGTGTAGCTAAGCTAGACAATCGAACCGGAGGAGGGGTGGCCGGCGGCCACCCGCTCGCATCAGTTCAGCGCAAAGTTGACCGGGACGCGGACGCGACCAGCAGCCTTCTTACCGCCAGATTCAGCGGCGTTGAAACGCCACTTGCGCGCGGCTTCCATCGCAGCACGGTCCAGGTCGCGGTTACGGCTGGACTTTTCCACCGTGACATTGGTGACGTTGCCCTGGGCATCGACATCAATGATCAGGATCACTTCGCCCTGGATACCAGCGCGGAAAGCGGCCGGCGGGTAGCGCGGCGGATTCATGGCCTTCGACGAGATGTCGACGCTGGCCTCGATCGACGCCGGCGGTGCCGGCGGCGCCGGAGGCGACGGCGGGGTGACGATATCGTTCGGGCGCGGTTCCGGCACGTCGACGACCGGCGCCTGCGGCGGCGGCGGGACGGGCGACGGCTTCGGCGGCGACAGATTCTTCACCGGCGGCGGCGGAGTATCCTGCGGCGGCGGCGGCGGCGGCGGCGGCGGCGGTGGCGGCGGCGCGTCGACGATGGTCACCATGACGTTGCGCTCCTTCTCAGCCACGGCCTTGGGGGCCACAGCGGGGATCAGGAGCATCATGAAGGCGGCCAGATGCAGGGCGATTACAAACGCGATGCCGACGATGCGAGGCCAGCTCAGCCCCTTGTCATCGGGTTGTTCGTACCGGTGAACGACTAGTTGTTCCGTCATGCGCCAAGAGCTCAATAGTGGGGCCGGAGTCCCGGGGGGCGGGATCCCTGATCAGCGGTGCATGACACCGCAGGAACCTCCAAGCTTATACCAATCCTGAGCGCCTGCGCATTAATCTCGCAGGCGTTCAGGCGTTATTCCTACTTACTTCAGGTTGATGATTTTCTTGGCATCAGCCTGGTTCTTCACGCCCTTCGCCAGCGCCTGCTGGGCGGCCTGCTTGGCCTCCGGAACGCGACCTTCGGCATGCAGGACGCGTGCCAGGTTCAGGTAGGTCTCACCGTCCTTGGACAGCGGGGCAGCCTTCTGCCACGCCTCGATCGCCTGCGGCACCTGGTCGGAGTAGTAGTAGGACTGGGCCAGGGCCAGGTAAACCTGGTAATCCGGCTTCAGGATGCCCTTCTGCAACCCTTCGTTGATGACCGCGATGACGTCCTTTTCCTTGTTCTCGGTGTTGGCATAGATCGAGTACAGCTGCTTGTACTCGCGCTCTTCGGTGAGCTGGCCGCTGCTGCGCAGCTTGTCCATCACCGCGGCGGCCTTGGGCATCTGGTCGGCCTGCATGTACATGTTGGCCAGGTTCAGCTGCGCCTTCTTGTCGTTCGGGTTCTTCGCTGCCAGCGCCTCGGCGGTCTTCACCGCTTCACCGGTCTGGCCGGCTTCGGACAAGGCCGCCATCAGCAGCTGGTTCCAGTTGTCCTTCGGCTCGGTGGCGCCGGCGATGGCCTGCTGCAGCACCGGGATGGCTTCCTGGTAGCGCTCCAGCTGGTACAGCGCCTGGCCCTTGGCGATCAGCTCTTCCGGCTTGTTCGACTTGCTCTCGGCGAAGTACTTGTCCAGCGTGGCCAGGCCTTCGGCGGTCTGGTCTTCCTGCAGCTGCAGCTGGCCCAGCATCAGCATGGCCTGGAAGTGGCCGTTGTTGTCCAGGCCGTTCAGCTGCAGAGCCTGCTTGAGGTAGGTGATCGCGCCGGCGGTGTCGTCGGTCTGGTAGGCGGCCTGCGAAGCGAGCTGCGCAGCCAGCGACTTGTCGTAGTTGTTCGACGCGCTGTTGCCCAGGATCTCACCGGCAACCTGCAGGGTCTCCGGGAACTTCTGATCGTTGTAGTTGTCAATCAGCTTCTGCAGCTTGCTGCCCATCTTCGAGGACGCCTTTTCCTTCGGCTCCTCACGGGTGGCGTTCGGGTACAGGACTTCGGCCTTGGCCTGCTTGCCGCCGCGGTTGCCACGCTCGGACGAACGCGAGGACTGCGCGAACGCATCGGTGACCACGGCGCCGGTCAGGGCAGTGGCGATCAGGACGGAAAGCACAGCTTTGTGGTTACGGAAAATCATCGTTCACCTCGATCGAACCGCCCGGAGCGGCAAAGTCGGACTGTCAGAAAAATCTGAGCCGCCAAACGTATCAGAAACGGATGGCATGAGAAATCGTTTTATGTGCTGCAGTACAGCATGAATCTGCGCACTCACCCACACTTTGGCCGGCGACCGGCCGCCTGGGCTTGCTGGTAGACCGGCGCCAGGGCAGGGGCGTCACGCTGCAGTTCGCGGATACGGTTGGCCGGATCGGGGTGGGTGGACAGCCATTGCGGGCTGCGTCCGCCACTGGCGGCCATCATGTTCTGCCACAGATCCACGGCCTGGGCGGGGTTGAAACCGGCCTGGGCCATCAGCCGCTGGCCGATCACATCGGCCTCGCTTTCCTGGGTACGTGAGCCTGGCAGCAGGAAGGCCGCCTGCGCGCCCATGCCACCCAGCTGGTTCACCGTGCTGGCCGCGCCATCGCCGCCGTAGGCACCGGCCAGCGCCCCCAGCACTGCCAGGCCGGTCTGCGCGCCCATCTGTCGGGTGATGCGCTCTTCGTGGTGGCGGGCAATCACATGGCCGATCTCGTGGCCGATGACCGCCGCCAGCTGGTCCTGGTTCTTGGCCACGGTGAAGATGCCGCTGTTCACCCCCACCTTGCCGCCGGGCAGGGCAAAGGCGTTGGGTTCCTTGTCGACGAACACCGCCGTTTCCCACCGTACGCCACGGTATTGATCGGGAAGCTGGGCCACCAGCGCATTGACCACGCACTGCACGTAGCCGTTCTGGCGGCCGTCGGTGCTGATCTTTTCCTTCTGCTTGGTTTCGGCGAACGCCTGCGCACCCAGCTGGTCCAGCTGGGCCTGCGACACGCCACCCACCATCTGCCGGCGGCCGGTGGGCGAGGTGGTGGTCGCGCACGCGGCCACCAGCGACGTAATGAGCAGGGCGAGCAGCAGTGATTTCATGGAATCCCCCGTGTTCATGCAGGCAGTGTGTACCGCGCCTGCTTAATCTTTCGTCAAGCGCGCGTGGCCTTACGTGGCGCCGAAGAACACCAGTGCCGCCAGCGCCACGGCGTTGTTCAGGCCGTGCGCGGCAATGGCGGCCCACAGCGTGCCGGTGCGCTTGTACAGCCAGCAGAACGCCGCGCCCATGCCGCCGTAGACCAGCCACAGCTGGGCGATCTCGGCCGGACCGTTGGCGCTGGTTCCGGGAATTTCATGGATCAGGGCGAAGGCCAGGCTGCTGAGCAGCATGCCCAGCCAGGGCCGGCCGGCCTGCCACAGGCGCCCGAACAGCACGCGGCGGAACAGCAGTTCTTCGTAGGCCGGCGCCAGCACCACCGCAAACAGCACCAGGAACACCGGGAACTGGGCAATGGCGTTCTGCATCAGGTGCAGGTTGGTGGGCACCGGTTCCACGCCCAGCTGCTTGGCCAGGAACGCGATGCCGTTGCTGCCGATCACGATCAGGGTGGCCACCAGCAGCGTCCAGCCCCAGGTCGCGGGGCGGCGCAGTGCCTGCAGGGAACGCTGGCGTTCGGCGGCGTTGGCCGGCCGGCGCCAGAAATAGACCAGCAACGCGGCGCCACCGGTGGCCACCAGCGCCATCACCACCTGTGCCAGGGCACCGGGTTGGCCGAGCTGGGCGGCCAGTGCGCCGGCATCGGCGGCTTCGCCACCGGCGTTGGCATTGGCCACGCTGATCGCCACGGTACGCGTCAGGCCCCAGACCATGCCGCTGATCAGGCTGAGCCCGAACAGCGCTACCACGGCAATGCCCAGATCGATGAAGAAGCCGGCCAGCGGCGAGGAGGCGCGGGGCGCGGCGGATGCCGGGGGAACCGGCGGCGGTGCGGAAACCGGAGCGGAAGCAGACATCGGGTACCTGTGGTCAAGGGACGACGGCCGGCGCGCCTCCCCCGCGCACCGGCCAGCAGTCGAGTGTGTCAGATATCCAGGTTGGCGACCTTCAACGCGTTGTCTTCGATGAAGTCACGACGCGGTTCGACCACATCGCCCATCAGGGTGCTGAAGATCTGGTCAGCCGCGACCGCGTCCTCGATGCGTACCTGCAGCAGGCGGCGGGTATCGGGGTTCACCGTGGTATCCCACAGCTGTTCCGGGTTCATTTCACCCAGGCCCTTGAAGCGCTGGATCTGGCGGCCGCGCTTGGCTTCGTCCAGCAGCCAGTTCTGTGCCTTGGCGAAGCTGTCCACTTCAATGGACTTGGCACCGCGGGCAATGGTGGCACCGTCGCGCACCAGACCGTGCAGCAGCTTGGCGGCCTGATGGATGGCGCGCAGTTCGCCGCTTTCAAAGGCCGACAGCGGCAGCACCTGCAGGTGTTCCTCGCCCATGTGGCGGCGGGTGACCAGCACAGCGGCGGAGCGCTCTTCGGTGGCGTCCTGCAGTTCCAGGGTGAAACGCGGGCTGCCCAGGCTGCCCTGGTTGAGCTGCTTGGCCAGTGCGTCCAGACCTTCGCCGGCCGGCGCATTGCGCAGGCTTTCCAGATCCATCGGCACGAAATCGACCAGTGCTTCCAGCAGCAGGCGATCGTAGCGGTGCGCGTTGCGGGCGATCGCGTCCTGCGCGCCGGCGTAGGCCAGCAGCAGTTTTTCCAGCGCCACGCCTTCGATGCCCGGTTCGCCGGACGCCGGCACCAGCGAGGCGTTTTCCACCGCGCTGCTGGCCAGGTAGCTGTCCAGCGCCGGGTCATCCTTCAGGTACAGCTCGGTCTTGCCCTGCTTGATCTTGTACAGCGGCGGCAGGCCGATGTAGACGTAACCGCGCTCGATCAGCTCCGGCATCTGACGGTAGAAGAACGTCAGCAGCAGGGTACGGATGTGCGCGCCGTCGACGTCGGCGTCGGTCATGATGATGATCTTGTGGTAGCGCAGCTTGTCCGGGTTGTACTCGTCGCGGCCGATGCCGGTGCCCAGCGCGGTGATCAGCGTACCGACCTGGTCGGAGGACAGCATGCGGTCGAAGCGTGCGCGTTCCACGTTGAGGATCTTGCCGCGCAGCGGCAGCACGGCCTGGTTCTTGCGGTTGCGGCCCTGCTTGGCCGAACCACCTGCCGAGTCACCCTCGACGATGAACAGTTCGGACAGCGCCGGATCCTTTTCCTGGCAATCGGCCAGCTTGCCCGGCAGGCCGGCGATATCCAGCGCGCCCTTGCGGCGGGTCAGGTCGCGGGCCTTGCGTGCCGCTTCACGTGCACGTGCGGCATCGACGATCTTGCCGGCGATGGCCTTGGCTTCGTTCGGGTTTTCCTGCAGGAACTCTTCCAGGCGCGCACCGAAGGCGTTTTCCACCGCCGGACGCACGTCGGAGCTGACCAGCTTTTCCTTGGTCTGGCTGGAGAAGCTGGGATCGGGCACCTTCACCGACAGCACGGCAATCATGCCTTCGCGCATGTCGTCGCCGGTCAGGTTGATCTTGGCCTGCTTGGCGATGCCGTTCTGCTCGATGTAGTTGTTGAGCACACGGGTCAACGCGCCGCGGAAGCCGGCCAGGTGGGTACCGCCGTCCTTCTGCGGGATGTTGTTGGTGAAGCAGTACATCGTCTCCTGGTAGGAGTCGGTCCACTGCAGCGCCACGTCCACCACGATGTTGTTGTGCTCGCCGGTAACGGCGATGACGTTCGGGTGCAGCGGGGTCTTCAGCTGGGCCAGATGCTCCACGAAGCTGCGGATGCCGCCTTCGTAGTGGAAATCATCGCGGCGGCCGTCGCCACGCTCGTCGGCCAGCACGATCTTGACGCCCGAGTTGAGGAACGACAGTTCGCGCAGGCGGCGGGCCAGGATGTCGTAGTGGAATTCCACGTTGTTGTGGAACGCCACCACCGACGGCCAGAAGCGCACGGTAGTACCGCGCTTGGTGGTCGGGCCCAGCTGCTTCAGCGCCGTCACTGCGGCGCCATCGCTGAATTCCTGCTGGTAATGGAAGCCGTTCTGGAACACGTCCACCAGCAGCTTCTGCGACAGCGCGTTGACCACGCTGACGCCCACGCCGTGCAGACCGCCGGACACCTTGTAGCTGTTGTCGTCGAACTTGCCGCCGGCGTGCAGCACGGTCATCACCACTTCCGCCGCCGACACTTCGCGGCCGAGCTTGGCGCTCATCTGCTCGTGCTTGCCGGTGGGGATGCCGCGGCCGTTGTCCGACACCGACACCGAGCCGTCGGCGTGGATCGTCACCGCGACGTGGTCGGCATGGCCGGCCAGCGCTTCGTCGATGGAGTTGTCGACAACCTCGAACACCATGTGGTGCAGACCGGTGCCGTCATGGACGTCGCCGATGTACATGCCAGGACGCTTGCGGACAGCCTCGAGCCCTTCCAGGGCGGTGATGCTGTTGGCGTCGTAGTTGCCGTTGTTTACCGGGGTGTTCTGTTCGTCGGTCATTGCGCTTGCCGTAGGCTCCGCAGGTCGGGCGCCGCGTGGAGCGGTGCGCCGGGTAAGTAGGGGTACAGCGTGAATTATACCAGCCGGGCCTTGCGGGCCCTGATGTTGCCACTATGGCACAGCCACGATCCGTGCATGTTCCACGTGGAACCGGGTGATCTCGGGCAGATCCACCAGCGCCGCCGGCGTTTCGGTGGCGGTGACGAAGATCTGTGCCGGCCCCGCCAGCAAGCGCTGCAGCACGCGGGCTTGATGGGTGCGATCCAGCTCTGAGGCCAGGTCATCCAGCGCGATCACCGGCCATTCGCCACGCTGCTCGGCGTAGTCCTCGGCCTGTGCCATCAGGCAAGCCAGCGCCGTCAGCTTGGCCTGGCCACGGGACAAGGCATCGCGACCGGGAATACTGTGGAAATCCACGCTCCAGTCGGCGCGATGTGGGCCCACCGAGGTGTAACCGGCCTGGCGATCGCGTTCGCGGGCCAGCAGGAGCGCATCGGCCAGCGGCAGTTCGTGCCGGCGCCAACCGGGGCTGAGATTCAGGCCTTGGATGCCCAGCTGCGGTGCAAGTTCCGACGCCAGGGCAATCGTCCGCTCCTGCAGCCGCTCCAGGTAGTGCTGGCGCCGGCTGGTCAGCGGTTCGCCGGCTTCGGTCAGCTCGTGGTCCCACGTGTCCAGCATCCGCGAGGGCCCGCCTTGCTTCAACAGCGCATTGCGCTGCTTCAGTGCACGGGAGTAGCGGCGCCACAGCGAAAGAAAGTCTGGTTCCACGTGGAACAGACCCCAATCCAGGAAGCGCCGACGCGGTTCACCGCCCCCGCTGACCAGGGCGTGGCTGCCGGGTTCGAACGTCACGACCGCCAGGGCCGCGCAGAGATTCCCGAGCTGGGCCACATCCTCGCCATCCAGGCGGCCTTTCCATTCCTGCCCGCTGTGACGCAGGCCGGCCTTGCGGCGGTGGGGCGGATGGCTGGAACGCTGTTCGTCCCATTCGACGAAGATTTCCAGCGCTTCCTGGCCTTGGCGGACCAGTCCGTCGCGCACGCGCCCGCGGAAGCTGCGGCCATAGGCCATCAGGTGCAGCGCTTCCAGCACACTGGTCTTGCCCGCACCGTTATCGCCGGTCAACAGGTTCAGGCCCGGCTGGGGCGACAGCTCCACGGCACTGAAGCGGCGCAGTTGGTTCAGGGCGAGGCGGCGGATCAGCATGGGACGCGGGGGACCAGCCGCTCGGGGCGGCAACAGGGCAGGGAATCCATCAGCTTACTGCATCGGTCAAGCCCGGCACCGCGTTGCGGGGCATGGCGGGCGACGGCAACACGCGCTCCGGACACCGCATGGGTTCCACGTGCCGCGCTGCCGATTGCTGCCCTCGCCGGCCGCTGGAACCGCGTGGATTTCTTGAAATCTGCGGGCCTTGGCAGGGCCGGCATGAGCAGAATTCAACAGATTTTCGCCTTCGCCAGGCGCTGCCGCGCAGCGCGGTGCAGGACAGCGGGCAAGCCACTGCGTTGATTGCTTGAAATCTGAGGGGCAGAGCAGCCGAGGGTTCCACAGATTTCAAGAAATTCAGGTGCTGCGTTCCACGCTGTCCACAGCAGGTCTGTATGACTTATACACAAGGTATGGGCAATCTGTGGATAAAAATGCCAATTTTGACCGCTGGTAAAACTATCCACAGCTTCCCCCCCAGCCCCAGAGCCCGATATACAGGGGGTTTCAGGTGTATAAACCCATTTAAAAACAACAATATAAGCATGTTTTCCACGAAATCTGGCTCTACCAGCACCACCATGCTTTAGATTTATACCCAGATTTAAAAGCTTGGGACGCCCTCGAGCGCAGGATTCCAGGCCTGTGGACAGTAGCGTCAGCAGATGCAGCTTCTCCTCGCCGAGTTGAGCTGCGAAGTCAGCGCAGACCCTCGGTCGAAGGAATCAACGGCTACCACCGAAACGATCTGCGTCCCCCATCGATGAAGGGCGCACTGTCATCCGTCTGTTCTCGGCAATGCTCCACGTGGAACAAAAAAAACGCCCGGATCTCCCGGGCGTTTTCTTGTTTCACGTGGAACAACGCAAGCGTCAGAGACGCAGCGGCATCACCACGTGGCGCGACTTCTCGCTGCTGGATTCACGCACCAGCGCCGAGGAGTTGGAATCGCGCAGCTGGATGATGACTTCCTCGTCGCGCAGGGCGGACAGGGCATCCAGCAGGTAATTCACGTTGAAGCCAATGGCCAGGTCGCTGACCGTGGTGTCGGCTTCGATCTCTTCCTGGGCTTCTTCCTGCTCCGGGTTGTGCGCGCTGATCTTCAGGTTGCCCGGCGAGACTTCAACGCGGATGCCGCGGTACTTCTCGTTGGACAGGATCGCGGCGCGCTGCAGCGAGGCACGCAGCGCTTCACGGTCCACCTTCACTTCGCGATCGGCGCCAATCGGGATCACCGCTTCGTAATCCGGGAAGCGGCCGTCGATCAGCTTCGAGGTGAAGGTGACATCGTCGCGCTTCACGCGCACGTGGCTGCGGCCGACTTCCAGCTCGATCTCGCGATCGCCGCTTTCCAGCAGACGCTGCAGTTCGGTCACGCCCTTGCGCGGCACGATGATCTGGCGCTTGGAACCGCTGGGCTTGGCCAGATCGGTTTCACACAGGGCCAGGCGGTGGCCGTCGGTGGCCACGGTCCGCAGGGCATCGCCGCGCAGATCGAACAACAGGCCGTTGAGGTAGTAGCGCACGTCCTGCTGGGCCATCGCGAACGCGGTGCGTTCGATCAGTTCCTTCAGGGTCGCTTCGCCAATGGCCACGCGCTCGGTGGCTTCCACTTCGTCCACCGACGGGAAGTCGTTGGAGGGCAGGGTGGCCAGGGTGAAGCGGCTGCGACCGGCCTGCACGGTGATCTTGTCACCGGTCTGCGAGACGGTGATCCGGCTGCCGTCGGGCAGGGCGCGGATGATCTCGAACAGCTTGCGGGCGGGAATGGTGGTTTCGCCGTCCTGGGCATCTTCAACCGCGATCCGCGACACCATCTCCACTTCCAGGTCGGTACCGGTCAGCGACAGCTGGCCGTTCTGCACCTGGACCAGGAAATTGGCCAGAACCGGAAGGGTCTGGCGGCGTTCGACCACGTTGACGACCTGTGCCAACGGCTTGAGAAAGGCTTCGCGCTGCAGTGTGAAACGCATGTGGTTCCGTGCCCCTATGCTTTAAAAAAATGTGGAATAAATCAAAAGCTTGGTGGTGCTGGTAGAGACAGAATTGCTGGAAAACAACCCTAAGTCTTTGTAATTAAAGGGCTTTCAGACCGCGAAACCCTCTGCATTACCGACCCCCAAGGGGTGGGGAAAGCTGTGGATAAATCTGCAGCGATTTCAAACCGCTTTTTTATCCACAACTCATCCCGCGCTTGCTACCGGATTCTGCACCGTTTTGTGCGATGACGCCTTATCGGCGTCGGTGCATCATTCGCTCAGCTTCCGGATCAGCTTGTCCCAGTCCTCGCGGAGCTTGCCGTCGGTTTCCATCAGGGTGCGGATCTGACGGCAGGCGTGCAGCACCGTGGTGTGATCGCGACCGGCAAAGGCGTCGCCGATCTCGGGCAGGCTGTGTTCGGTCAGTTCCTTGGTCAGGGCCATGGCGACCTGACGCGGGCGGGCCAGCGAACGGGTCCGGCGCTTGGACAGCAGATCCTTGATCTGCAGCCCGTAGTAGTCGGCCACGGTTTTCTGGATGTTGGGAATGCTGATCGCCTGCTGCTGGGCCCGCAGCAGATCGCGCAGGGTTTCCTGGGCGAATTCGGTGGTGATCGCGCGGCCGGTGAAATTGGCGCGGGCGGTCAGGGTATTGAGCGCACCTTCCAGGTCGCGCACGTTGGAGCGCATCTTCTTGGCAATCAGGAACGCAACATCATCGGGAATCTCCGCGCCGCGCTCGCGTGCCTTGGCCAGCACGATCGCTGCGCGCGTCTCGAAGTCCGGTGGTTCGATCGCGACGGACAGGCCCCAGGCAAGCCGCGACTTCAGGCGCGCTTCCAGGCCTTCCACTTCGCGCGGGTACCGGTCGCAGGTCAGGATGATCTGCTGCTTGCCGTCGAACAGCGCGTTGAAGGTGTGGAAGAACTCTTCCTGGGTGCGGTCCTTGCCGGCGAAGAACTGGATGTCATCGATCAGCAGCGCGTCCACCTGCTGGAACTGGCGCTTGAACTGATCCATGGTCTTTTCCTGCAGGGCCCGGATCATCGCGCTGAAGAACTGTTCCGAACGCAGGTAGAGCACCTTCGCACCCGGATTGGCCTGGCGCATGGCATTGCCGGCGGCAAACATCAGGTGGGTCTTGCCCAGGCCGGTGCCCCCGTACAGCAGCAGCGGATTGTGCGCGCGGTCGCCCGGCTTCTGCGCCGCCTGGAACGCCGCGGCCAGACCCAGCTGGTTGCTGCGGCCTTCCACGAAGTTGGCAAACGTGTAGTGGTTGTCCAGGTTGCCGGCAAACGGCACCTGCGGTTCTGCAGCCACGGCCGCTGCCGGGCTTGAAACCGGCGCGTTCTGCGTGTCCGAGGGCCGCGGGCGCGAGCCGATTTCAAGAAAAACGTCGCTGAAACCGGCGAAATGGGCCAGCAGTTCGCGGATGCGCGGCAGGTACAGCTCGCGCACCTGGTCGACGATGAAGGCGTTCGGTGCATACAGCACCAGGCTGTCCACGCGCAGATCGGCCTGCAGTGGCTTCAACCAGGTGTGAACGTCTTCCGGCGGAAACTCCGCTTCGAGGCGTTCGAGACTTCGGGTCCAGGCATCCAT